>CAZBML010000048.1:0-6505 GCA_964493295.1 uncultured Pseudomonadales bacterium
GCTGTTGAGGAAGCTTTCAAAAAATACTGGCCAGAATGTGAGGTGCGAGGAGTAGCAGTAAATAGTGGTGTCTCGGCTCAACCCCTGAGTGAGCTAGAGACCATGAAAGGAGCAAGACAGCGGGCAGGTCTAGCCATAAAATATGATGTGAGTGCTCAGTATGGGGTGGGAATCGAGGGGGGAGTGTGTGAGGTAGAGGGAAGGATGTTTGAATGTGCGTGGGCGTGTATCGTAAAGAGAGGAGGTCAGGAAGGGCTTGGCGGAGGATTGTATTTTGAATTGCCCGAGAAAATTGCAGTACAAATAAGAGCAGGGGGAGAGCTCGGACCGATAATGGAACACATAATGAAGTTTGATGTAAAGCGGACGAATGGGGCAATAGGCGTTTTGAGTAAAGATCAATTGGATCGAAAATCGGCTTATGTACAGATAGTGCTGTCGGCGCTCATTAAATATGTGAGTCCGGAGTGGTTTAAGTAATATAGTCATTCGGTCGAACACCTTTTGGTTTTGGCAAAACTGTCGGACGCAAATTTTGATCTCCGGTACAGGCAGTTATCACGCCTGTAATGTCGACAAAATTTCATCCGCCAATTTTTCTTGCCCGTCCTCCTATATGTGGTAGCATAGGTTAATGAGGATTTATCTGGGTGCAGACCACCGGGGATTTGAGCTAAAAGAGGGTTTGAAAAACTGGCTGAGCGACAACGGCTATGAAGTAGAGGATATAGGGTGTTATGAGTTTGACCCTGACAATGACTATATCGATTTTGCACTCAAAGTCGCCGAGGCGATCGAGGGTGGGAGTAAGGGTGATAGAGGAGTTTTGTTGTGCGGGAGTGGTCACGGAGTAGATATTGTGGCAAACAGGTTTGCTCATGTTCGTTCGGTGATTGCATATAACGACGAGGTGAGTGTGCAGGGCAGAGAACACGAAGATGCCAATGTACTAGTTTTACCTGCTGACTGGACTACCCTCGAAGAAGCCTGCAATCGGACTAAACTGTTTCTCGAAACAGAGCCTAAACAGAGTGTGAAATATAATCGAAGGCGTGCGAGACTAGATAATTTAAATATTAGGTAGAGATATGATTACGCCAATTATCATGGAAGAGAACATAGCGCAGGTCGGTGCAAAAATGCTGGCACTCAAGGAGCGAGGAATTGATAATGTTCATCTGGACTTTGGGGATGGATTGTTTAGTGATTTGCTGACGATCGCTCCAGCAGATTTGCAAGCAGTGGATACAGCAGGCATGAAAATGGATCTACATCTAATGGTGGATGACCCCGCTGAGTGGGTTGAAGAATGTGTCGCTCTTAATCCAAAAAGAGTAATTGGACAGATCGAGCGGATGGGATCACAACTTAGATTCTTGGAGATCATTGCTGGTTACGGAAGCGAGGGTGGTCTAGCACTAGCGATCGAGACTCCAATCGAAGAGATTGAAACAGAAGTCATCAAAGAATGTAAAACAATACTACTCTTGGCGGTGCCGACGGGTACGACAGGATCGACGTTTGATTCGAGAGTGATAGATAAGATCAAAGAATTACGCAAAGTTTATAAGGGGAAAATCTTGGTTGATGGTGGGATAAATCCAGTAACCTATAAGCAGGTTATGGAGGCAGGAGCTACCGAAGCAGGCGCCAATAGTGCATACTGGAGAGGTGAGTGGCAAGGGTCAGATAGTATAAAGAAATAAAAGATATTTATGAGCAACAAAGTCCAATTTAAAAAAATAGCATTTTTTGGAGATGCGGCCGTGCTCCCTGAGTCTAGTTATTATCAGACAGCGTATCATGCGGCGAAAAAACTAGCGAAAATGGGATATGTGGTCGTGAATGGGGGAGGTCCAGGTATAATGGATGCCGCAACCAGAGGGGCAGAGTCGGTAGAGGGACAGACTGAGTCAGTGACATTTTACCCTGAGAATGCGAGTGGTTTTGAAGGGCGATACCTAGCCAATAACACTGACAAAGAAATTAAGACACACAACTATATCGAGAGAATGTTTAAGCTAATGGAGAGATCGGATATTTTTTTGATTTTTCAGGGGGGGACAGGGACGATCTCTGAACTTGGGACAGCATGGGTTTTGGCAAAACTATATTATGGTCACCACAAACCCTTCATTTTGGTTGGCTCATTTTGGCGAGCGGTAATTGGGGCGATTCATGACAACCTGCTTATTGATGCAAAGGAAATGGATGTTTTTAGGATTGTGGATGGGATAGATGATATCGTGCCAACCATGAAGAAAATGGAAGAGGCGCTAAACAAAGTCGATCACTCACATTGTCAGCATTGTGGCGAGTCAGCGTTCATGAGTTAGACCTTCTGAGTGATAACACGCTATTTTTATTTGTGCGAAGCTCGCTCAGGAAAAATTTCCTCGTGATATGTACTCGTCATTTTTCTTGAATGGCTCGACCCTGCACTACATAAAAACAGTTTTGTTATCACTGAGATATACTGTAACTATGAATCCTGCCAAAGATTTACAAAAAATTGCCAACCAGTTGCGTGGGGATGTGCTAGAGATGGTTGTCGCGGCGGGAGCAGGGCATGTTGCTGGGCCATTGTCGTCGGCCGAGATATTTGCGGAACTTTATTTTGGGGAACAAGTAGATTTGGATAAAGATAAAGTTGTGTTGTCTTGTGGTCATTACTGTCCGGTTTTATATAGCGCACTTGCGAGATCGGGAAAAATACCCGTGACTGAACTAAAAACGTTTATGAAAGCCGGGAGCCGATTACCTGGACACCCCGAAAGAGGCTTGACTCCAGGAGTTGAGGCGTCGTCTGGTCCCCTGGGACAAGGAGTCTCGGTGGCGACTGGGATGGCCCTTGGGCTCAAAATGAAGTATGGGTATTTGTCGCAAGCTGAGACACCAAGAGTGTATTGTGTGGTGTCGGACGGAGAGATACAGGAGGGACAAGTCTGGGAAGCATTCAATTTTGGGGTGAGGCGACAACTAGACAACTTGATCTTCATACTAGATCGAAATAGGATCCAGATAGAAAATTATGTAAGTCAATTGGCAACCTACGCGGAGCTGGCAGGTAGGTTTGAAGGTTTTGGGCTAAATGTTTTAGAAGTAAATGGGAATAAGCTTAGTGAACTGCAAAAATCGATTAGAACAGCAAAGAGTATGCCGGGCGCACCGGCAATAATTGTGGCAAATACAGTAGCGGGAAAAGGGGTGAGTTTTATGGAGAATAAGCCTGAGTGGCATGATAGAGTGCCAACTAAGCAGCAACTTGAATTAGCAATCAAAGAGCTGGAGGTAAACTCTAAATTTTAAGCTCTAAACCCTAAATATATTCGAAGTTTAAAGAATTTAAATTTTATAAATTATTTAGAAATTAGGATTTATGATTTAGGATTTAAATAAATATGCACAATAGTACTTATTTGATTCCAGAGTGGAGGACGGCACCTAAAGTTGCTATACGTGACGGGGTGGGGAGAGGGCTAGTTGCCATAGGTGCAAAGCAAGATGACATTGTAGTATTGACGGCAGATCTAGCCGAGTCGGTACGAGTGAGGGAGTTTGCCGATAATTACCCTGAACGTTTTTTTGACGTAGGAGTAGCAGAGCAAAATATGATAGGAGTAGCGACTGGAATGTCTTTTGAAGGATTTATTCCGTTTGTGGCATCGTATGCGACCTTTAGTCCAGGGAGAAACTGGGAACAAATTCGCGTGTCCGTCGCACTCTCAAACGCCAACGTCAAGATAATAGGAGCGCATGCTGGGGTGGCTACGGGGTTAAATGGTCCAAGCCACCAGGCTACCGAAGATATTGCGATGATGAGGGTTTTGCCAAATATGGTGGTACTAGTACCAGCTGATGCTATACAGTCCGAGGCGGCGATAAAAGTAGCCTACGAACACCAAGGGCCTTTGTATATCCGTTCGACAAGACCAAGTACGCCGAATTTTACAAAAAGTGGTGAACTAGAGATTGGGAAAGCTTATGTATATCGCGAAGGGCGAGATGTTACAATTTGTGCTTGCGGGATCCAGGTGTGGGACTCTCTGATGGTGGCGGAGGAGATGGCCAAAGAAGGAATAGAGTGCGAAGTGATCAATGTAAGTTCGATTAAACCATTAGATCAATTCACTATTGTAGAGAGTGCCAAAAAAACAGGCAAAGTAGTGACTATCGAGGATCACCAAATCATGGGGGGGATGGGGAGTGCAGTCTCTGAAATGCTTGGTGAGCGCTATCCAGTCCAGGTAAAGCGAATCGGAGTAACAGATAGGTTTGGCATGTCTGGATCGACAGAAGACGTGTATGTACAGATGGGATTGGATAGGGAAAGTTTGAAAAAGGCTGTGGTAGACTATCTTCATGAGTAATTATGATGTGGTGAGCATAGGGAGTGCCGTTCTTGATATTTTTATGAAGAGCGACAAGTTTAGGGTAGTGCAATCGGGAGACATACCCGGTGGGATTGCCATGTGCGAAGTGTATGGTGGCAAAATGGAGGTCGAAGAAGTCAAAATAGTATCTGGTGGAGGGGCGACAAATACGGCGGTATCGTTTGCCCGCAAAGAGCTAAAAGCGGCCGTGATCGCGGAGATGGGCAATGACCCACAATCCCTATTGGTTCACAAAGATCTGGAAGAAGATCAAGTAGACACGAGATTTTTGGTGCAAGAGCAAGGGGAGACAACAGCGGTATCGGTAGTGCTCATTGCAGAGGATGGAGGACGGAGCATTATGGTTCACCGTGGGGCGGCGGCCATGCTGACTAAGCAAGATTTGCCACTAGAAGATATCGAGACTCGCTGGGTACATATATCGAGTTTGGGTGGGAACATGGATTTGCTTAAAACAATTTTGATGTGGGCGAAAGCAAAGAAAATAAGGGTTTCGCTCAACCCTGGGCTAAAAGAAATTAAACACAAGGAAAAACTGCTCCCCCTATTGTCCATGGTAGAGATCTTGTTTGTGAATCGTGATGAAGCTAAGGAGTTGTGGGGGATCGACTATAGTGACGAGTCGCTGTGGAAAAGCATGCAGTCGCTCCCAGGTGCGTACGTGAGCGTGATAACGGACGGGGCGAGGGGTGGAAAAGTAAGCGCCAACGGCAAGGTGAGTTTTTACGAAGGCGAAAAAGTCAAAAAAGTAGTCGATACAACTGGGGCAGGCGATGCGTTTGCGAGTGGGATGATTGCCGCTGTACTTTACGGTAAGACCTATGAGCAGGCTGTGTTGTGGGGGATCAAGAATGCTACCTCGGTTTTGCATCATGTGGGGGCGAAAAAGGGATTGCTCACACTGGCTGATATCAATAAATAATTATTGTAGTCTTTCGACCTGACGTATTTTTGCTGTTGCGAAATCCAGCAATGTAGGCGAGGCTGGCATACTGCAATGCGCAAAAACAGTCAAGTCTGCATGACTCTACTTGTATTCACGGGCAAACTGGATCACTGTGATACTGGAACACCGACCGGCTGAATAACTGGTCTACATTTCATCTAAGTGAGAACGGAGTGCGGAGGCGGAGGCGTGCAGAGCAGTAGTTTCTTCGAGTGATAGGGGGAGGTCGATCACGCGCTCGACTCCGTTTCTACCGAGGATACAAGGTAGGGAGAGGGCAATACCATCTAGGCCGTACTGTCCGGCTAAAACGGTGGAGAGGGGGACGACTTTTTGCCCGTCGCGCATGATGGTCTCGACGATATGGGTCAAGGCACTAGCGATACCGTAGTAGGTAGCTCCTTTGCCACTGATGATTTTGTAGGCGTCTTTGCGCGTTTCTTCTTGTGCCCACCTGATGTGATCGGGTGACATCTCGGGGAAACTGAGTAGGGGCTTACCACCAATTGAAGCGGTGCTAACTGCCGCAAAAGAGCTGTCGCCGTGTTCACCTAAAATATAGGTATGAATACTCTTGGCACTGATTTTGATAGCTTTACTTAGGTGTAATCTAAAGCGAGCGGTGTCGAGAAGGGTGCCAGAGCCAAAGACTCTGCCCTCAGGGAGGTTGGCCAATTTGGTCGCGTGCAGAGTCATGATATCGAGAGGATTGGCGACCATGAGGATGAGGGTCTGAGGAGCGTGTTTGACGATCTGGGGAATAGTTTTGTCTAAGATCTCGCAGTTGCCCTTGGTGAGATCTAGTCTAGTTTGGCCTGGTTTTTGAGCGCTATCGGCAGTAAAGATGACTAGATCAGTGCTGGATAAATCTTCGTATTTGTCGGTGGCGGTAATTTTGGTGTGGGGGTAGAAAGGAGTGCCGTGTTCGAGATCAGATTTTTCCCCCTCTGCTTTGGCTAGCTCCCGCGAAAACAACACAAGCTCGGTGGCGAGGCCTTTGAGGAGGAGAGCATAGGCGGTTGTGACGCCGACTCTCCCTAGACCGATGATCGCGACTTTGAAAGTTTCACGTTTGAGCATTGAATTAACTATATCAGAGTTTGAAAGCTTGTCGTCATTCCAAGTCGAAAAACGGTGATATTTTGCCGGTGCAAAATTCACCTCT
>CAZBML010000049.1:0-2534 GCA_964493295.1 uncultured Pseudomonadales bacterium
AAGGAATCTATTTTATTGTTTTCCCTAAGGTATTTGATTTGCTTGAGTCGCGTATAGTCCTTTGAATCAAAATCTTCCTTTTGCAATTTAATTTGCTCAAATATATCTAGAAGCTCTTTGGCACCTTTAGCAATATCGTATTTACAAGCAAACCCTGGTAAGACCTGTTTTATTTTATCAAAATTGACTTTATAATTACGTTTGTCTGCTCCATTTTTGTTTAGAGTTACCGTGCAACCGGAGAAAGTTTTTTCTATTATTTTTGCAATATCTTTGATTTGATAATTGGAATTAGTATCTCCCACGTTTATTATCTGCTTGTGAGTTAGGCGCTTATCTGTACTGATTGCCAGTAAAGTGGCTTGACAGACATCTCTAACATGAATGAATGGGCGCCAGGGAGTACCATCACTATCCATTTTGATTTCTTTGGTGGTATAGGCGAGACCGGCAAGATTGTTCACGACTAAATCAAATCTGAGTCTGGGTGACGCTCCAAATACGGTGGCATTGCGAAAAATAATTGGGGAAAAGTTGGCATTTGCGATAGAGAGGAGATAATTCTCGTTCAATATTTTTGATTTAGCATAAGCTGTGAGGGGATTGGTTGGAGAGGTTTCGTCGACTATATTGTCAGAAGCACCATAAACACTACAGGATGAAAAATAAATAAACTTTTTGACTCCAGCTTCTTTGGCGAGACCGGCAAGTCGTTTTGTACCTTCATGATTGATCTGGAATGTAAGACCTGGATCATTCTCTCCCACTGGATCATTGGATAGTTCCGATAAATGTACGACTACGTCAAAACCTATGAGATCTTCTTTCGCGATATCTCTGATATCTTTTTTAATAATTTTTGGCTGTACTGACCCTGGTAGATCATACATCCATGATTCCTCATAATACCCAGTATCAAAGCCCGTGACAGAGTGACCAGCTTTTATCAACTCTTGCCCTAGAACTGTACCAATGTAGCCATTTATTCCAGTTAAAAATATTTTCATATATTATTCCCAAATTTTCCATGGTGCTTTATTTTCAGACCACATTTGCTCTAACACAGTTTTATCCCGTAAAGTATCCATAGGATGCCAGAAACCATTATGGATATAAGCAGATAATTTCCCCTCTTCAGCTAAATGACCCATAGCATCGTCTTCCCATTCTTTTTTGGGATCGGTTATATACTCTAAGGCCTTTGGGTTAACTATCATATACCCACCATTGATCCAGGCTCCATCACCAGTTGGCTTTTCTTTAAAGCTTGAAATTTTAGTTTGACCTTCATGTAAAACAAACCCCCCAAAACGACCTGGAGGCTGAACTGCGGAAAGAGTAACTAGTGACGTACTTTCCTGGTGGAACTTTAGTAGTTTACTCAAATCAATATCGGCAACTCCATCACCATAAGTTAAATAGAAATCATCATCCCCCAGGTAATCTTTGGCTTTGAGCAATCTTTCGCTTTTTGAGGAATTTTCCCCGGTTTCTAGCAGGGTAACTTTCCAGTCTTCAGCCCCATTTTTATGGACTTGCATAGTGTGTTTTCCGACATCAAAGGTGACATCGGAGTTGTATAGCGAGTAATTTGCAAAGTAATCTTTGATGACGTGTGATTTGTAACCACAAAGAATGACAAAATCTTTAACTCCATATTGTGAAAATGTCTTCATTACATGCCAGAGGATTGGTTTACCACCTATTTCTACCATCGGCTTTGGTCTGACACCACTTTCTTCGCTTATTCTTGTTCCAAACCCACCAGCAAATATTACTGCTTTCATATACTAACTCTCCTTATCTTAGTATTAGTTATGGATTTTCTCATACCTTATAGTTTTTTTCAATATATGTTCTAGAGGAAATAATCTTAATTGCTACCTTGGCACTTCTGTCCCAATCATACTGCTGTGCCCAGCTGATAGCACCACGTGAGAGTCTGGTGCGAAGTTTATTGTCTTTTAGAATAGTCCTGATGGCTAGCACAAACCCACTGACCTGGCCGTAGGGGACGAGGATACCGGAATTGGTGTCGGAGACCGCGTCGCGCAGGCCGGCTACATCGCTCGCGACCACGGGAGTACCACAAGCGTTGGCCTCGATGGTGGTGATCCCCCACCCTTCGATCAAACTCGGATTCACAAATACCCAAGCCGATTGGTAGAGTTTGATCTTTTCTTCTTCGGTTACTTTGCCTAAGAATTTAACGTTGTCTTTGAGCTTGAGTTTGGTCGCCAATTTCTCGAGTTGACGGCGAGTAGGTCCGTCTCCAGCGATCTGACATTCAACATCTTGAATGTCATTCTTCAGCGCAGAGACTGCATGGAGTAAGACGTGAATGCTTTTGGCGGTAGTAAGTCTACCGAGATAAAGAATTGAAGGGTTCTTACTTTTTTTGCCGGGCAGATAGCTGGCTAAATTGACCCCGTTGTAGACGATATGAGGGAGTTTTTTGGTTAATTTGTGCGCAATAATCTCGGCTTTGCTGCTGGGACTCACCGTGATCACCTCAGTTTTGCGATAGACGAGGG
>CAZBML010000049.1:2579-6343 GCA_964493295.1 uncultured Pseudomonadales bacterium
AACTCGCTTCTCTAGAAACTGGGCGAGCCAGGAAAATGGTGGGACCAAACTCTTGCGAAAGACTTCTTGATGCACATGGTGAATGAGGAGAAAGATTTTTTCTCGCGCATAGAGGGGGGTGAAAAATGGAAGACCATTTTCGCTATCGATGATGACGTCATAACGCCCATGTAAGCGTACTCGGTAATAGAGAAAAGCCCAGAAATAAACCATAAAAAAGCCACCGCGCCGGATGATTGCAACCCCATCTACTTTGGCGTGGCGGGGACTATCGCCATCGTTACCACAAAATAAAGTAACTGCGTGGCCATCTTGTACCCACCGCTTGGCCAACTCATGTATGTATACCTCAGCTCCACCTGCCCACTTATGTTTTAAGTCTCTCCAGTTGAAGATGAGAATCCTGATTTTGCCCCTCTCTAGAGGAGGTCTTTCGGGTAGAGCTCCAAAAATTCCAAATAAGTCGAGGAGGTTGTGTCCGATAATTACGAGTGGAGAGTAGAAAAGGTGCATGAGTGTGATGACTAAAAGTGAGATAAAACCGGAGATTGTTACAACCAAGGTTAGTTGGGCAATATTTTCGTGCCAGAAAACCATACCTATCACCTGGAGTAACCCCAAGGCAAACCCTACTATGGGGAAGGCATAATTCCCGCGAATTTGGCGATAAGTGATAATCAAGGAGCTAAGGCTGTAACAAACCATCCCAAAGGCATAGAAGGGTAGGTAGTGAGTAATACCCCTAGCCGCTTCCCCCCACAACAAGGGCACGGTAATATGTCCAAGTAACCCAAAGAATGTAAAAGAGAATAGATTGATACTGACAACCATGGCGAGTATTTTGATAAATACGGAATTGCTCTTTTTACCGGCACCCAAATCTCGACTCACCATGGGGGTCAAAAATTGCGAGATGAGACCGCCCATAAAGAAAACCATTTTCCCGGCCAAAGTCAGGTAACTATACGCACCGGCATTCTCTGGTGAAAGATAATGTTTGGCAATTAATAGATCGAGAGAGAGATAACTAATCCCAGTGAGGGTAGTTAGAATCGAAGTCACAAAAAATCTCTTTGGAAAGATAGTAGCCCTAGCAAGTTGTGATGATGGTAAGCTGGTTGTGCGAATACTTTTGACAAAGTACCACTGCATGACAAAAACAATAAACATAGAGAGTGGAATGGCGGCATAAACAAAATCGTGTAGACCGATTTTTACAATCAAAATACTGAGTAAAAGCTTGGAAAAGGACTCAGTTAAGGCTAATATTGCAACTAAAGTAAAACGTAAATTACCACCGAGAAATCCGCCATCAATACTCGAGAGAATGCCCACCACCCAGACTGGTGCAAAAATTACAAACGGCCAAATACTATCGGTATGAAAAAAGTTGCGCAAGAGTGGGCTAACTAGTAGCCACAGCAAGGCGAAACCAAATGCAAAACGGTAGCTATGAGTGCGGACATAGCGCCAGAACTCTTTGACAGGATGACTATGCTGACCAAAAAGGTAGGCAGTACGGTGAGTGACGGACCTACCTATCGCACTAAAGGGAACATTTGCTAAGTAGAGAAAGCTACCAATTAAACTGATAGTACCAAAATCGCCTAAATCTAGATTGCGACCGAGATAGGCATTGTAGAGGTAGTTGAGAACGTTACCAATCAAGGACGAGGCGACCAAGATCCCGCTCGCAAACACTTCACCGGAAAAAAAGTCGGCGAGATATTGGAACTTGCGACCGCGACTCTTTGAGGCCTCGAGTTTTTTTAGTTTTTTGACGTGGAGCAGTGCGGCGTGATCGAGATGGAGACCATGAATAGTTTTTTCCCAGTAATGGGGCTTGAAGAATAATTGGAACAGAGCGATCGTGGCGGCGTAACTGATCATGAGCCAATAGACGGGGATGAGGAAGACATACTTGATCAAGCTCCAGTGGCCACGTTTGGCACAGCCGATCATATAGTTGTAGAGGTAAGTAAAGTTGCCAAGGAGGAGTGAAGTAACTGCCATGTAAAAAATCACCCCAGGAAAGATAGCTTCGATCGAAGGGCCTAGATAGCTATAAAGGGCAAAATAGGCAAGGGTGAGTGCCCAAAGCAAGGGGTTGATTAGAATAAAGGCAATGCGACCGCCGACGATCAACTGGAAAATGAGGGCGTGGATACCATGACGACGCATGAAACTAAGCGGATTACGCATGTGGACGAGATAGGTCTGCATATAGCCTTTGAGCCAACGGGAGCGCTGGCGGAACCAGTTTTTGACGTTGCTATTGGCTTCTTCGAGGGTGGTACTGTCGATGATGGCAGTTTTGTAGCCTGCCTGGAAAATGCGTGCGCCCAGATCACAGTCTTCGGTGACGTTAAAGGGATCCCACCCCTCTAGCTGGCGCAAATCATTTGTGCGGAAATGATTGCTGGTACCACCCAAGGGAATCGAGGTGTTGATGGACTGGAGTCCTGGCAAGATAACGTCGAACCAAAGGGAGTACTCGGCAGTGAACAATCTGGTGAGCAAGTTGTGGGACGGGTTGTAGTAGTTGAGCTTGGCTTGGAGACAGACGACTTTATCCCCACTGCGTCTGAAGGCGAAATAGGCTTGTTTGAGCTGGAGCGGATCTGGCTGATCCTCGGCATCATATACTACGATGTATTCACCCCGAGCCATCCCGAGACCGTAGTTGCAAGCCTTGGGTTTGGTCTTGGGACTGCTATCTGGAACTACGACAATGCGAAAGTTCTGGGGGAGCTCCATTTTACTTGCCGCGTCGATTGTTTGGCGGTCGTCTTCTTCGAGCAGAAGCATGACTTCTAATTTGTGACTAGGCCAGTCCATTTTGGTCATAGCCTCTACAAATTGCGGGAGGACGTGCGCCTCTTTGTAGAGAGGACACAAGATCGTGTAGACCGGCAGACTCCGGTCGGATTGACTGGCCAGATCGTCCGTAGTCACTGTGATCTCAGGGGGCATATGGAGACTCTTGAGGATGACAAAGAGGTTGAAGAATACGTCAATTAAATATATGAAACTCAAGATTCCTACTGTGGTGATGGCAGTTGATAGGGGATTAACAACGAACCCAGTTATCAGAGTCGCAAAGATCAAAATAATAAGAGTTGTTTGCCATGGCACAAATGTCGACATGGCTGACTTGGAGTGATGCAGGGTGGTATGGGTGATGTAGTTATTTTTGCGATATGTGACCCCAGAGCCCAACATACCGGGAAGTGAAGTATCTTCTAAAGTAACTGGAGTTCCGATGAACTTGCCCCTGAGGATTGCGAAGAATTTTGCGAAGTTCATATTGGTTACTTATTTTAAGTTATAGGTTATAGATTTATAGCATAGTACCAGATCAAAGTCAATCATTATAGAACAATAATGAAATGGTGATACTAAGACTGAATTAGTATACAGTATTGGAGATAATATTCCCACAAAAAATCCCGACCCTTGTGGAAGGAATTCGGGATATCACGTATTGGCGACACAATTGCCCCGGCAATGACTTATTTTCGCATATAGTTGCCCATATACTATCGTCGGCGCTAATGTGTTTCACGACTCTGTTCGGAATGGGAAGAGGTGGTGCCACACCGCTCTAATCACCGGAACAATTCTGTCGCCAATATTTATATTTTAAACTATTAAACCCCCCTTCGCCTTGCGGCTACGATAGGGGCTTAATGTACTTTTGTACATTAAGAAGTGAAGAGTAAGATTACAGTATCAAGCTACTCGTTTGATCATGCGTTTCTCCT
>CAZBML010000050.1:0-5998 GCA_964493295.1 uncultured Pseudomonadales bacterium
AATACCAAACGGGGCATCAAGGCATTCATTCTCCCCTGGCTATTACTTGCTCCCATTCCCTCGATTATCACAATCGACTCACCCTCGACTGTCCGTGCCCTCAACTTGCTCCCTGTCCTCATCATAATCGAGAGTCTTGGGTTAATTACCGCTCTATCTTGGCTCAAAAATCGTCGCTTTACCCAGGTTATAATTTCGTTGTTTGTTTTATGGAATATCAGCTATTTTGCCTATCTACTATTTTATGTCTATCCCGTCAAATATAGTGATAAGTGGCAATACGGCTACAAGCAGGCTATCGAATTTGCTCATGCTCAGTATGATGAAAGCGATCTTATCTATCTGCCTGCCAAGTATGGCGAACCTCATATTTATACTTTGTTTTATACCGCTTTCGATCCAGGTCGCTACCAACAAATCGAGCGTCAAACTACTGTCGATCCAACCGGTTGGATTCATGTTAGCGGATTTGATAAATATCGCTTTTCTGACTACTCAGGACTCGAAACACCCAGTGAAATTGTCGCCCGTAACACAGGCAAGATTGTAATGGTAACAGGATTTGCCCAACTACCAGGAGAATATCCCCGTCTCCTCGAAATCAAGGCACCCAACTGGAAAGTCATGTTTGAGGGTACAATAATCGAGGGTCAGCGATGAAAGTCTCACTCCCTATCCATGGTCTCCAAGGTCAGAGTCACACGCGAGGTATCGGTGTCTATGCCAAAGAACTCTTAAAATCACTCCAAAAATTATTTCCACAAGATTATTATTATTCAACCACCAATCAATATGTCACCTCGTATCCCGACCTCATTCATTATCCATTCTTTGATCCATTTTTCCTGACTCTCCAACTAGATCGCAAAGTCCCGACCATTGTGACAATTCATGACTTGATCCCACTCAAATTTCCTCTCCATTTTAAAGCAGGACTCAAAGGCAAACTTAAGTGGTTGATCCAGAGATCTCGGGTCAAACACGCTATTCAGATTATCACAGACTCAGAGTGTTCGAAGCGAGATATCGTTGAGATTTTGGGTTTTGCCCCCTCCTCTGTCACTGTCATTCCCTTAGGTCCGAGCAACGCCCCAATTGTCCCTAAACGCCTTGGTAGCCAAATCAGAAAGGACTATCATTTGCCAGCAAAATATTTGCTTTATGTAGGTGATATCAATTGGAACAAAAATGTTGAAGGACTCATCAAGAGCTTCAACCACTTGGCTGATCCCAGCTATAGCTTGGTCTTAGTAGGCAAAGTTTTTGCCGACAAACCAGATATCGAGGAGTATCGCTCCATCGCCAAGGCTATCTCTCTTTCCCCCAAAGCGAAACAAATTTTGACCTTAGGTTATATTCCCAATCACCAATTGGGTGCTATCTATGTGGGCGCCACTCTCTATGTCCAGCCTAGTTTTTACGAAGGGTTTGGTCTTCCCGTACTCGAAGCAATGAAATTTGGCTGTCCTGTAGCCACAAGTAATCGTGGTAGTCTGACAGAAATCGGCGGTGACGCAGTCGCATACTTTGATCCTGACAAAACTATGGTCAAAGTAATCGATACACTATTGGATTCACCCAAGGAGAGGGAGCGCTTGCGAAGTCTAGGTCTTTTGCGAGCCAAGCAGTTTAATTGGTCTAAAACTGCCGAGCTCACCCACGCAGTCTATGAAAAAATTCTTACTCTCCACACTTAGCTCACTCTCGGTCGTCACTATCTGGTATATTTTACTCAATTTTTTTGTCACCTGGTGGGTCAATCATAACTCTATCATCCCAAGTTTCCCTTACTACTCATCCCTGCTTAGTTATGCCCCCAAGCAACTCTCCGTTTGGGCCCATTTTGACGGTGCCCATTACCTAAAACTAGCAACCGCGGGCTACGTCGACCAAGGAACCCAAGCTTTCTTTCCTCTCTACCCCTTATTGATTAGCGCCTTTGCATATCTTGGATTATCACCCTTCTATGCCGGGATCCTCATCTCTCTCTCATCACTCACACTCTCCCTCACACTCATGCGCTACTTATTCCCCAACTTGAGTTTGCTCAAATCGGCAACCATCTTGCTCTTGCCTACCAGCTTTTTCTTTGGCTCGCTCTATACAGAGTCATTCTTCTTACTTGAAACTCTCACTTTCTTTCTTGCGTTACAAAAAAAACAATTTTTGCTGGCGGCAGTCGTGGCTGGGTTTGCATCTAGCACTAGATTTGCCGGTAGCATCCTGACTATATCTTTACTGGTGGCCATCTATCCCTCTATTCATACGAAACCCTACCGACTCCTCTTCCTCCCGCTCTCTGCTCTGGGTCTCGTGTTTTACATTTATTTTCTCTTTCTCCGTTTTGGCGATCCATTATCATTTATTCATGTCCAAACAATGTTTGGAGTGGGACGCAGTGGGGATGAGATTATTCTTCTCCCACAAGTCATTTTCCGTTATCTCAAAATATTTGTAAGTGTCCCTCTAAACTCGCTCGTTTATCTGCGGGCAGTATTTGAGTTTGTCAGTTTTTTTGGGGTACTAATCTATGTTTGTAAGCAGGTTCGCTCACTCTCTCACCCATTATTTACATATCTTATTCTCTCTCTCCTGCTCCCTACCTTGAGTGGTACATTTGCCTCTATCCCGCGATATCTTTTAGTCCTGGCACCCCTGCTTTATGGTTCCTTTCAGTTCAATCGTCTAAGTATTAGTTTTTTCATTTTTTCGCTGACATTGATGTTATTTTTACTTTCTTTATTTGCTTCAGGGCAGTTTGTGGCATAATTACTTTATGGACAAAATAAACTGGCCAAAAATTGCGCAGGTTTTCTTTTTTTCTGTTCTATTCTTAGGTCTCATTCTCCTACGATTTTACAAGCTGGGCTATCTCCCACAGGGTATCACGCAGGACGAAGCTTACTATCTCTACGATGCTTACTCAATCAATCAAACAGGTAAAGATTTGTGGGGCAAATCACACCCTTTAATCTTTCGCTCTACTGGTGAATACAAACTCAACTTAACTTATTTGATTGCAGGGGCTATAGATGTTGTTGGACTCTCTCCTATAGCGGCTCGCCTCCCATCAGCCATAGCAGGACTCATGACTCTGTTAGTGGTTATGTCTATCGTTTATCGCTTGACCAATAAATACCAATTTTCACTACTATCATTATTGATCTTGGCATTTTCTCCTTGGCATTTTGGGATCAGTCGTTTATTTTACGAATCAAATGTTGCCTTGTTCTTCCTCGCTCTCGCTTTGCTGTCAGGGGTCAATATTCTGCTCGCTCCTCATACATCTCTCAAATGGTGGCTCTTATTAGGATTCTCGACCAGTTTGACTGCTTATTTATATGGTCCATTTAGGTATCTCGGTTTGTTTATGTTTGCGCTAGTCGCTATCTTGAGTTACAAGCGATCTCACCACCTCCCTAAAGATATCTTCATTGCTGGGTTTATCTATATCCTTGTTATGCTCCCTATCTCTGCTCATTTTTTTAGTTCTGCCGGGCTCATGCGTTTATCCCAAACCGCCAAACTCCAGCGCATCGATTCCGAGCTAACTATCAACGAGAATCGCAGTAATTGCTATTTATCCACGAACAAAAACCCCGTCCTCACCAAAATTTGTTATCTCTACTGGAACAAACCAACTGTCGCCCTCACCCAAACTATGCGCACTACTTTACGGCTCTTATCACCCGAATATTTGTTCTATACCAATCACGACTCCTATATCATACCCAAGGGCTATAGTGCCTATCTCTCCTATTTATTGCCATTCTACCTACTTGGACTCATCAACATTGTGATTGCTCTCTCGCGTGGTAGTAGCGCGCAAGCTTACTTGTTTTATTCTATGCTGGGCTCGATTTTGCTCACTGCCAGTGCATTTGAGCTGGTCTATCATCGCAATGTTGTGGGGTTGTTGATTAGCGTCATTATTATTACCCTCGGAATCCATGATTTTGTTACTTGGTTGTACCATAAACGTTTTTCGCCAATCCTCAGATTTGTTGCTTTATCCTTCCTCATCACACTTGCACTATTTCAGACATCAAAATATCTCTTGACCTACTATGTCGATACGAGTATCAAGCAACCGCTCCTCACCAAGTATGATGCACCAGCGGTTTATGATTTCCTCTCTGCCTATCGTGACTATACAATCTACGACAACATCTTTTTTGCTCCAGTTTATGCCGGGATCTACTGGGGTCTAGATCCTAGTGACTTCCAGCAAAATGCCAAGTGGTCGAGGCCTGATGACTGGGGGTTCACCAACGCCGAGTCTTGGCATAACCTCCATTTCAAAGGGGCGGACCTCCTCTCTCTTCTTTGTCTCAAACACAAGAACCCGCAAGTTCCACTCAAGACTCTCTTAGTTGACGATGCTACTGGGCATTACCAGGAATATGCGAGCTACATCTCACACGACTTTACCGGTTCGCTAGATTTGCATGCGGTCTACGATCTTGATTTAATATATCCTATTGCCAAACAATATTATCCAGGAGATTTATGCCGACTCTGACTATCAAGCGTGACTGGCTAACTTTAATTGCCTCATTTCTTATCTCAGGTAGTATTTTTTTTGGGTACTACTTCTTTACCAAAGGTACCAAGCTAGACATTGTCTACAAAAACTGGGACGGCCCTAGCTATCTCCTGGCCGCCATTAGTCTCTATGATCCCCAGATTGCCTATGAGAACAACTTTATCAATTCCGGCGACATCCGCCCCGATTGGTCCTGGCTACCCGCACATTTTCCTCTTTATCCGATTTTTATTCGAATTTTTTCTTTTCTTGGTGGTTTCCAAGCAATGTTATTAGTTAGTGTTAGTTTTACCTTGCTCTCATATCTCGCACTCTACGAGTTGATCAAAACCCTCAAAATCACCAAGTCTCCTTTAGCTGTGACCCTCCCATTTATTTTCCTCTCTCCACGCTGGTTTACAGTCAGTCACGTCGGCGGATCAGAAAGCATGTTTATGTTTTTTGTCATCATGTTTCTCCAGTATCTAAGCATTAAAGATCACCTCAAAGCCGCCATTTTTATCGCTCTAGCCCAAGCTACTCGTCCCCACGCGGCCTTTTTTGTGCTGGGCATGGCAATCATTGCCCTCGCTGATTTGTGGCGCACTCACAATCTGCGGGATGTGATCAAATCCTATTACCCCTATCTCCTGAGTCCGCTTGCCATTCTCCTTACCTTTACCCTGTATAAAATCCAAACCGGCAATTTTTGGGCATTCTTTGACGCCATTAGTTTGACGAAAAACCTGCAAAGCATTCCGTTTAAAACCTTTAGTTTCCCCTCTCCTAACATTGAGACTTTTTGGCAGGAAGTAAATGCTTACGATTACGTCCTTTATCTTGGGGCGTGTTTGTTGATGTTCCGGAAAAAGCTCTGGCAATTTGGGATTTTGGGGCTTATTTACTTTATCCCGCTTATTTACCTTCAACATTCTGATATCTCTCGCTACGCGATCCCTTTACTTCCTTTTGCCTTCATTGCCTACTCCGAAGTGATCGAAAAGAGGGAGTTTACTTGGGCCACGCTACTTATGTCACCGGCCATTATGCTTTATGCCATCAACTTTATGGACCATAATCATGGCGCATAGATTGACTCGCTATTTGTTCCCGCTCCTTATTTTTGTCCTTGCCCTCGCTCTTCGCCTTTACCACCTACCTGCGCGAGCCATCTTTACTGCCGATGAGGAATACCAAGCGACCTACGCTCGTACAATAGTCGAAGATTTTCATCCAATTTGGATCGGGGTTTCCTCTGGTGATACCGGTTTTTACTTGGGGCCGTATTTTACTTACTTTACAGCGTTTTGGCTCGCCATCTCGGGTGGGGATCCACTGATTACATTTTATATTGCCTCTCTGCTTGGTGCAGTTACGGCAGTACTGCTCTATTGTCTTGGTCACATCGTAGATAGCCCCCCTGTTGGACTCGTCGCCTCATTAATCTACGCTCTCTCACCCTGGCAAATCTAC
>CAZBML010000050.1:6008-6338 GCA_964493295.1 uncultured Pseudomonadales bacterium
GTCCCGTCCCTCTGCTCTCGGTACTCCTTCTGCTATCCCTCTACAAACTCAAATCATCACCTTGGTGGCTAGCAGTGATTGCGTTTGTATGTAGTGCATTTTGGCATATCCATTTGTCGCTCGTCCCTCTCACTCTCGTTGCCATCCTCGGTATTTGGCAGTTTCGCCGCACCATCACAGCGCGAGTCTGGATAGTCTCATCGGTCATCTTCATTCTCATGCTCGCTCCCTTGTTCATTTTTGATTATTACCACAACTGGAGCAATCTCCTCACACCCTATCGCCTCGCATCACGTGCTAGCCATAGTTTTCAGCTTCCCCCGCATCTAG
>CAZBML010000051.1:0-6203 GCA_964493295.1 uncultured Pseudomonadales bacterium
GATGCCGACGTCGATGGTGAACACATTACCACGCTCGCTCTCACTTTCTTCTATCGCCACATGAAAGAGGTGATCGAAGGTGGCTATCTCTACATCGCCATGCCTCCCTTATTCCGCATCGAGATCGACAAAAAAGAGCAATACGTCTACACCGAAGCCGAGCGTGATGCCATTTTAAGTGCCAACGCCGGCAAAAAAATCACTCTCCAGCGCTACAAGGGTTTAGGAGAAATGAACCCAGAACAGCTCTGGATGACTACCATGAATCCCGAGCATCGCATGCTCAAAAAGGTTAGCATTGACGATGCCGCGGCCGCCGACGAGATCTTTACGATTTTGATGGGCGACGAGGTCCCACCCCGCAAAAAGTTTATTCAGGTCACCGCGACCCAAGCGACCCTCGACGTTTAATTTGGCAAATTTGGCCAATACGGCCAAGAAAGGCAAATATATGGATGCAATGCAAATCAAAGTCTTTATTGAGATCCCCGAAGGATCCAAGGTTAAATACGAACGTGACGAAGAAACGGGCATGCTCATGTGTGACCGCATTCTCCACACTCCCATGAACTTCCCCGCTAACTACGGCTTTGTCTTAGACTCAATGGGCGAAGATGGTGACCCCACCGATGTTCTCGTCCTCACTTCAGAAGCAGTAGTGCCAGGCGTTGGTATGAAAGCCAAGCTAATCGGCATGCTCGAGATGACGGACGAAGAAGGGGTAGACACCAAACTCATCGCCGTCCCAGTCCAAAAAGTCGATCCTTTGTTTGGCACCTGGAACGATGTAAAAGATATTCCCGAGCACACCAAAAACAAAATCAAACATTTCTTCGATCACTACAAAGATCTAGAGCCAGGCAAATTTGTCAAAACCGGTGCCTTCCTTGGTGCCGCAGAAGCCGCCAAAGTATTAGAAGCCGATCTAAAAAGAGGACAGAAATAAATGGCCGATGAATCGATCTTGAAACCATTGGATCTCGACGAAGAGGTTGCCACCCCAGAAGAATCCATCGATTCCTCCGTAGGGGTCGACCCCCGTGTCGACCCACAAGCAGAATCACAGGTCGAACCCACCTCGTCATCTTCCGACGTGGTTTCATCCGACCGCACTAGTTTCTTGACTGTGGGTGTCCAAAAGCCTTGGGATATCGAAGAATCTAAGTTCGGCAAGATCGCAACCGTAGGAGTAGTCGATGAGATGAAAAAGTCCTATCTCGACTACGCCATGTCCGTCATCGTCTCTCGCGCCTTACCCGATGCTCGCGATGGGCTAAAACCAGTCCACCGCCGCATTCTCTATGGTATGAAAGAGTTGGCACTCTTGCCTCCTGCTAAATACAAGAAATGTGCCCGTATCGTGGGAGAAGTATTGGGTAAGTACCACCCCCACGGTGATACGGCAGTGTACGATGCCCTCGCTCGCTTGGCCCAAGATTTCTCCATGCGCTATATGCTCGTCGATGGCCAGGGTAACTTTGGCTCGGTCGATGGCGATTCACCAGCCGCTATGCGTTACACCGAAGCTAGACTTGCCAAAATTACTGGCGAGATTCTAAGCGATCTAGACAAAGAGACCGTAGACTGGATCGACAACTTCGATGGTACCTTCCAAGAGCCAACTGTCTTACCCGCCAAGCTACCCAATCTCTTGCTCATGGGCTCCGATGGTATTGCCGTCGGTATGGCTACCAAGATCCCGACCCACAACATCGGCGAAGTCATCGACGCAGTCATCACTTTGATTAAAAAAGGCGACTCACCTAGACAAACCGAAATCAAAGACGACATTGGCATTGAATCACGTCCCTACCAAGAACTCACCGGTGACTTTACCTCCGAAGCTACGGTAGATGATTTGTTGGAATCCGTCCAAGGCCCCGATTTTCCCACGGGTGGCGTGATCTATGACGCCGAAGCCATCCGCGAGGTTTATGCAACCGGTAAGGGTAGGGTAGTCACGAGGGCAGTTGCCGAAATCGAAGAAACCAAATCCGGCAAATTCCAGATTGTGGTCACCGAGATCCCATACCAGGTAAACAAAGCCAAACTGATCCAGCGTATCGCTGACTTGGTTCGCGACAAAAAGCTCGACGGTATCTCTGATTTGCGTGATGAGTCTGACCGCGAGGGTATGCGGATCGTCATCGAGCTAAAGAAAGCCAGCAAACCCAAATCAGTGTTGAACAACCTCTACAAACACACTGAACTGCAAAACAGCTTCCCCGCCAACATGGTAGCGCTTGATGAAGCCGGCACTCCCCACCTCATGAACCTTAAAACCATCCTCGGTCACTACGTCAAACACCGCCAGACTGTGAGCGTCCGCCGCTCCCAGTTTGATCTCGAAGAAAATCGGGCCCGTATCCATATTTTAGAAGGTTACATCAAAGCCCTCGATCACTTGGACGAAGTCATCAAAACCATCCGGGCTAGTAAGGATACCGAAGAAGCGAAGAGCCAGCTTATCAAAAAATTCGGCTTTAGTGAGATCCAGGCTGTCGCTATCTTAGACATGCAACTCCGCCGCCTCTCCGCTCTCGAGCGTCAAAAAATCGAAGACGAATACAACGCCCTGATGGTTCGTATCAATGAACTCTTGGCACTCCTCAAGGATCCCAAAGCCATACTTGCAACTATCACCAAAGAACTAAAAGAACTCAAAGATATCTATGGTGACCCCCGCAAAACCAAAGTCATCAAAGGCAAACTAGGCGAATTCTCGGAAGAAGATTTGGTGGCCGCCGAAGACAATTTGGTTGCGATCACTCGTGATGGTTACGTCAAACGCATGCCAGTCAACACCTACCGCACCCAAAGGCGTGGTGGCAAGGGAGTCGTCGGGATGACCACCAAAGATACCGATGAGATTATGCACATGACCGTTGCCAACACCCACGATTTTGCTTTGTTCTTTACGAACACCGGCAAGGTTTACAGTATGCGCGTCTTCGAACTCCCAGAGGGTAGTCGCACCGCCAAAGGTCAGGCGATTATCAATCTCCTAAATATTGAGCAGGGCGAAATGGTCCAGGCAGTACTCGCTGTAGGTAAAGATCTCTGGAAAGACAAGGGTCACTTTATCACCATGGCTACGAGAAACGGCATGGTCAAAAAAACCCCGCTCTCCGAGTACGAGAGTATCCGCCAGAGTGGCAAGATAGGTATCTCACTGCGGGATAATGATCAGCTCATCAAAGTCGAGATTAGCAGAGGTCAAAACTACATTATCCTCGTTACCAAGGGTGGCAAATCTATCAAGTTCAAAGAAACCGATGTAACCGCCACCGGCCGCGACACCATGGGTGTAAAGGGCATGACTCTAAAAGCCGGCGACGCCGTAATTGCCATGGAAACCGTCGAAATTACACCTCCCAAACCAGATGACAAGCGTCGCAAGTTCTTCCGCGAGATCCTCGCTGTTACTGAGCACGGTCTAGGCAAACGTACCGACGTCTCTGAGTACCCAGAGCAAAAGCGGGGCGGACAGGGGGTCAAAGTGGCCGAGCTAAGTGAGCGTACCGGTGATATTGCCGCCGTCCGTATGGTCACCGAAGATGATGAGCAGGTCGTGATCACCACCAAGCAAGCCCAGGTGATCAAGTTGCCACTCAAAAACATCAAAGTCCTCGGTCGCTCCACTCAGGGCGTCATCCTCATGCGTCCCGCGCCGGGCGACGTCGTCACTTCTGTGACCACGCTCCAGGATGCCGAGGAAGAGGAAATCTAATGAAACAAGCAATTGTAGCTTGCGCCATTATTCATCAACAAATCGATCATGAAATTAAAATTCTTTTAACTAAGAGATCTCAAAATGCAAATTTTCTCCCCGGAGTATATGAAATCCCCGGTGGCCATATCGAATACGGGGAAGAGTTAGTACCTGGGCTAGAAAGAGAACTAAAAGAAGAATTAAATATTACTGTAAAAGTGGATCACTTATTCACGGCTTTTACTTATTTGCACAACGACACCCATACCGTCGAGCTAGTGTATTTCGCAACACCAACATCAGATATCACACACATCAAAATTAAAGAGGATGAAGTGTCCGAATGCCGATGGGTTAATGTGAATGAAATTGATACCATAGTTTCAATCAACAAAAAATCCAATGATCCAGAAATTAATATACTAAAAAATGCCTTTAAGAAATTACAGTCATGACCACAATTTTTGAATCAAAGAGTTTTATCGTCGAGCCACACCCTAGACCTGAGGTAGATAGACTCGATGGAGGACACATAGTCATTAACCCCAAGATCAAGATCGAGGATCGCCAGGAGTTAACTCCAGACCAGGCAAAAGAATTAATGCGACTGACGATCCTGATTGGGGAAGCCATGAAACGATACTACAAAACTCTTGGCATCGAACTCCACCGCATCAACTACCAGGACAACGGCAACTGGCGACCAGAACAACACATTCATCTTTATGGCCGCGCCAAAACTGCAAGATATCAAAAAGCCGGTGATCCCATCATTCCTGGCCACAAAGACGAATATCAATTCTTAAATGATTCAGATATCGCTGGCCTCCAACACGAAATCTCAACTCTCCTCACCGAGCCCAATTACTCCGACTCCGCATGGGGTTTCTCATTAATCAAATAGGTTCGATGGTTCGAACCATTA
Organism: uncultured Pseudomonadales bacterium; assembly: GCA_964493295.1. Taxonomy (GTDB): domain Bacteria; phylum Patescibacteriota; class Microgenomatia; order UBA1400; family UBA12108; genus CAJAUT01. The sequence continues at coordinate 4,638 of CAZBML010000051.1, forward strand.
GACTTTTTTCTAGTCTATAATCTCCTCATGACCATTTCCATTCAGGACTACGACGCCACCGCACCACAGCTTTATGAGGAGGCGAGGGGAGTACTGCAAAATTTATTGCCCCATGCCGAGATCCACCATGTTGGTAGTACCGCCATCCCAGGACTAGGCGGCAAAGGTATTATCGACATCATGATCGCCATTCCCGACTGGAAAACCAAAGCGGAGGATGGCAAGAAATTAGTAGATCTCGGTTTTGCTCACGTCCATCCCGAGGAGAACGGTCGCATTTTTATGAGCAGGGTAGGGGACACTGTCAAAAATGACGTCCATATCCACCTCACCTATATCGACAGTCCTGACTATACAAACTTCTTATCATTTCGTGATTACCTGCGATCACACCCAGATGAAGCAAACAATTACCTCAAGCAAAAATACCAGTGGCTCAAATCCGCGAGTGGCAACCGCCAGTATTACACTGCCTCTAAAAACGATTACATCACCAATATACTCTTACTAAATACTAGTATTGGCTAGCTGAATCGATCACCAGTGAGTAAAGTTGAGATAGATACGCTTCATTCATCACAAAGTTTGCCATATTTTCACGACATCGAGCGTGACCAAGAATATACTTTAGTTCATCTCTCGCCCTTCTCGTACGAATTCTCCCAACCGCTAAGCCTCGAATTATCTGCATACTCATAATCACAACAATTGGAGAGACGAAGTGCTGTTTAAACAAAACAGCCACCTCATATTCAACTTGTTCTCTTGCAACAACATTTAACACCCGCTCCTGCTTATGCTTTGGCTCTTCCCAGGTCATCGGTGATTGTGTGACCTCTAAAAGGACATTTGTTTGGTACCCTTCAATTTGAAAACTTAAATCAGGCTCTGTACGTCCTTTCCGATTTTCGATTACTCCAGGTTGTACTACCACAACTGAGTCATGGTACATAGCATCAAGAGTCCTAGCAACAAATTCTTCTAGAGGATGTCTACTTCGTGATAAGCCCTCAATCATAAAATGATTATATTTTAATTAAATTGGACAAGGTACTTATATATACTATTTCAGAATAATTCAGAGTGAATCACACCCCCATATACATGTAGGAACATATTGATTTTATGCCAAAAAAATCTACTTTGAGCTAACGGTTCAGTGATTCGAATCATTGAAGCTTTCTCATTTCTCAATATAAGTAAACTGGAGATGTTTTCGATCGATAATCTCTTCACATCGCGCAATCACCGCAGGAATTCTGGCAATCAACGTCTTTGTATTATCTTTTAAACCTATGTCCAGGTAATTGTAAAAAAGTGTCGCAATCCTTCGCTCCTCAGCACCATTTGGTATGGGATTCAATTCTCCTAGCAAGTCGTTAAATCCGAGTTTAATCGCATCCTGCATCGCTTTGTACATCATCGCTGTACCTACTCCCTGTTTGCGAAAACTCTCCCCACCCACTGATTTGTGGTCGAAGACTATCAAATATTGTAGCCACGCCACACCGGCTATTTTCCCGTAGTTCATGAGGAGAGTGCCTTGTTTTTGACCGTTGCTATAGG
>CAZBML010000052.1:0-6110 GCA_964493295.1 uncultured Pseudomonadales bacterium
AGGAGTTGCGGGTGGTGGCGCGCTTGCTGACCTTGATGGGGACGATGACGGAGAGACGCGACGAGACGTTAGATTCTAGGAGATAGATTCTAGTGTGGGGAGTTGTGAGCTGGCGGGCACGGGCGCGAAAGGATAAAAACTGGGTGCGAGTGGGAAATTTGCTGGACTTGGGGATCATTGACACCATTATACCGTCAATTTGGCGCGACCGGAGGCGCGGCGACGAGAGATAACCAGGCGACCTTTGTGACTGGCCATGCGGATACGGAAACCATGGGTATTGCGGCGCTTGGTTTTTTTGGGTTGATATGTTCTTTTTGACATGTGCGGATTATAACAAGTAAGCATAGATTTGTCACGGTGGGAGCTAGTTTTGATATATTGTTTAGTGTGGAAAAGTTGTGGATAATGACGACATGGACATCATATCGACATGGAAAGCAGTACTTGGAGAACTAGAAATATCGATATCACCAGTTTATTTCCCCACCTGGATAAAACCACTATCCCTTGAGTCTATCGAGAAAATATCTGAGGAGAGCCAATTAGTCACAATCCTTTGCCCATCGGCGTACCACCAGACAATGGTAACGCAAAGATATCAAGGACAAATACAGCGAAGTTTGGAGAGAATTTGCGGAGTGAAAACAGAGCTCGCATATATTGTCGGGAAAGATGCTTCGGCAAGCTCAGCACAGGTTCCCTCACCACTATTTGATGAACCAAAGACAATGCCGAAAGGGGAGGGATCAAATAACCTAAACCCCAGACTTACCTTTGAGACATATGTGGTTGGTGGATCTAATAACTTTGCTTATGCGGCGGCCTCGGGGGCGGCAAAAAGCCCTGGAACTAGATACAACCCTCTATTTATTTACGGCGGGGCAGGACTAGGCAAAACTCACCTAATGCAGGCCGTGGGCCACGCAATCTACGCCGATCATCCAGACTGGAATATTATGTACATCTCGGCAGAGACGTTTGGGAGCGATTTGATTGCTAGTTTGCAAAATAAAAAAACTCCGGCTTTTAAGAAGAAATACCGTGCACCAAACGTCCTACTAGTAGATGATATCCAGTTCATCGCTGGCAAAGAGTATATCCAAGAGGAGTTTTTCCATACTTTTAATGAACTATACATGTCTCAAAGACAAGTAATCCTCACCTCTGATCGACCACCACAGGAGATAGCCAAATTAGAAGAGAGATTATCGTCTAGGTTTATGGGCGGACTTATGGTCGATGTACAGTCGCCTGACTTTGAGACCAGAGTCGCAATTCTGACACAAAAATGTGAAGTGCTAAAGATCTCGATCCCCAGTGAAGCGATCTCGCTGATTGCAGAGAGAACCACGACAAATATCCGTGAGCTAGAGGGAGCGCTCCAGGGCATTTATACCAAGGCGGTACCGATGGGAGGGGAGATCACGAGCGACATTGTGAGAGAGTACTTTGGGGCCGAAAAGGAGCGCCGAACCCAGCGGATCCGACCAAACAGTGTAATTACAAAGACCGCCCAGTATTTTTCCTTTAAGCCAGCCGAGCTGACGAGCTCTAGTCGTAAGGCACCTCTGACCGCCGCGCGGCATACGGCGATGTATATCCTCTACAACGACCTACAACTCCCATATGAACAAGTGGGAAGGTTGTTTGGCGGGCGCGACCACACCACGGTCATCCACGCGGTCGAAAAAATAACCGAACAACTCAAGACAGATCCGGGCATGGCGAAAATAATTGCTGACATTAAACATGGGCTATGAGCAAGATTTTGGTTACTAGATTCCAGATTTTAGGAGAAGGGTGGGAGAAGTTGGGGATAAACCTGGGGATAACGAGGTGGATAAACATGGGAAAAGAATTTACTCAATTGTGGGAAAGTGGAGTACTTCGAGTTGTCCACATTGTGAGTAAGTTATTCACAAAGTTATCCACAGAGTTCTCCACGGCTTTAGCAGAGAGTTGTCCGACAATCCACCGGCTCTACTACTATAACTACTTTAATTAATATATATTGTTAGTAGCTTTAATGAGGGGACAAGTTTATGAACATAGAGGTTTTACAAGAACAGTTATTATCAGGCCTTTCGATAGTATCGAGGGCGGTGGCGACACGTGCCCAGCTCCCGGTTTTGTCCCATATACTCATTGAGGCCAGCAACGAAGGACTTACTTTGTCGGCTACCGACCTAGAGATAGGAATAAAAGTAAAAGTGGCGGCAAAAGTGATAGAAGAGGGGAGAGTGGCGGTTCCCGCCAAAATGTTTGGGGAGTTTTTGAGTTCGCTCAATCCGGGCAAGGTAGAGATATCGCTAGAGAAAGAGACACTTCTATTGTCGGCCCCAGGGTATAAGGGAAAGTTCCAGACAATTGGGGCAGAGGAGTTCCCAGCGATTGCAGAGATTGCGAAAAAAGCCGAGATTTGTAGTGTGGAAGCTCACGATTTGTCTTCCGCGGTTGAGAGGGTGGTTTTTGCGAGTGCTAAGGATAGTTTGCGCCCAGTGCTCACTGGCGTTTTGTTTGAGTTTGGGAAAAATAAAATCAGAATGGTGGCAACGGATGGCTTTAGATTGGCGATTGAAGATCTGAAAGTCGAGAGCAGTGTCGAACAATTGAATTTGTTGGTGCCAGCAAGGGTGGTAATGGAGGTTGTGAGGCTGGCTGGGGAGGGGAAAATAATCATTGGCAATCTGGTAGAAACAAACCAAATCTATTTTGTGGTCGGTGAAGTCCAGGTGGTCTCCCAGTTATTATCCGGCAATTTCCCTGACTACGGGAAAATCTTGCCCAAGGAATTTACGACCGAGATCGCTGTAAATAAAGATGAGCTACTACAAGCAATTAAGGCCGCGCATATTTTTGCGCGGGATAACTCCAATATGGTGAGGTGGCAGATTGAGGACGGTAAGCTGGTACTACTTTCGAGCTCACCCGAACGAGGAGAGTGTAGGGTAGAGGTGGCTGTAGCGCTAACTGGTGAACCTCTCGAGATCATTTTTAACGCAAAATATGTATTGGATTATTTGATGATTGTTGAGGGGGAGAGTCTCTCTGTGGGGATGGGGAGCAAGCTGGCTCCGGGAATGATAAAGGATATGTCGCGAGAATCGGGGCAGTATATTGTAATGCCGATAAACGCATAGTTAGTTGTAAAACTTGCCGACATTTCAAGTAGAAAAACGGGAATATTTTGCTGGTGCAAAATTTCCCTGTTGCTCGGCTACACGCCTGCGCAGACTTTTCTTTTGAAACACTCGGCAAGTTTTCCGCAATTTTTATTTTAAGTAGATGTGGGTGGGGCGGGTTGTTGGAAGATGGGTGCCTCGGCAGGCCGCGTAGCGCTGTTCATCTCCCGTGTTTCCGTGGATACGGGGGGAACAGGGGCAATAGGTTCTATGGGGGTGTCGCCTCCCTCCTTCGGTGTCGTGACTGCCGGTTCCACGCGGGGGTCGGCCCCTGTGGGGGCAATGGGTGGGGTGGTTGGTGGTTGTGGGGTCGTAGGTTGTTCCGCTTCGCTACGGGGTGCGTTGGTTTTGTCTTTGAGGAGTTTGTCAGCGAAAGCCCTTTGGCGATCTAGGGTTTCTTGCGGATTGGTGGTAATTAAGATGTGCTCTTCGGGGGAGGCGACGACTTTCATAGCCACGTGGTTTTGGCCGGCAAAGAAAAGGGCCTCACCCACTTCGGCAGTTAAGAGTAGGTGTCGCTCTCCCTGGGAGAGATAGAAAGTAGTCGCCAGTTTTTCGATGGCACTGCTTGACTGTTTCATGAGGACTTGGAGGGAAGAGTTGCTGACGATAGCCTTGCCGTGGTCGCTCTTTAAGAAATCTTCGACGTCTTGGGTAATAGTAGTTAAACCAAGGAAATATTTGCGGGCTCGCTTGGCGATACCATAGAGGAAGGTGGCTGAGTCCTCTGACTTCATTAGGTACCACGCCTCATCCACTACCAGTAGACGTCGTTTGAGATCTCGTTTAACTTTGGTCCAGATGTAATCGAGAATGATGAAGATGGCGGTGGGGCGCAGTTCATCGGTCAAGTTTTTGATGCCAAAAACAGTTAATTGATTGCCAAAATTGACGTTGGATTTCTGTGAGAAGATACCCTGGAATGAACCCTTGACGTACTTTTCGAGGCGGTCGGCCAGGCCACGTGCCACGGACTCTTCCATACCATTTAAGACTTTGTAGAGATCTTCCATGAGCGGAGGCTCGTTTTTGTGAGTGGAGGGATCTCTATTAATACCCTTCATTTGGTAGGTCATGACTAGCGCGCGGTCGAGCAGGGCCTCTTCTTGGGGATCCATGTTGCCCATCATGATTTTGAGGAGAGAGTGGAGACTAATAATTTTCATGGCAAGCTCGTTTTCATCTGGCTCTTCCATCTGAGGGAGCTCGAAGGGGTTGATACGATTGGGGGAGCCAAAGGAGAAGTCGATATAGGTACCACCGATAGCGTCGGATAATTTACGATACTCGTCCTCGGGATCGATAACGATGACTTCGGTGTCAAAAAGAAGAGAGCGCAGAATCTCGAGTTTGACCATATAAGATTTACCGGAGCCGGACTTGGCGAATACCACCATGTTGGCGTTTTCGAGGGTGAAGCGGTCAAAGACGACCAAGGAATCATTGTGTTCGTTGATACCATACATAAGGCCCTCGTTGGCCGTGAGCTCGCTTGAAGTAAAGGGGAAGGTGGTGGCGAGCGAGGTCGTGTCCATGTTTCTGTTCATTTTGAGTTTATCGAGCCCGGTGGGGAGGGTGGTTTTGAAGCCATCTTCGATTTGGAGGCTCGCGGTTTTGGCGACAATTAAGAGGGCGCCGAGCGCCGACTTAATGTGATTGGTGACGCGGTCAAGAACATCTTTTTTGTCGTCACGGATCGTGATATAGAGACCAAACTGGAAAAAGCGTTCTGCGCCTTTAGCTAATTGCTCCTGGAGAGATCTAGCGTCTTCGAGCTTGACCTGAGTGTCGATATTGATAATCCGACCCCGCTGTATATCCCCCTGGAGCTCGGCCTCCATTTCAGCGATTTTGCGGCGCAAATCTTCAATGACTCCTTTGCCATCGACCGGGTAGATAAACATGGAGATCGAGAGAGAGTGGGGGAAGTTGATGAGGGGGGATAGCCAGTTGGCGTTCACAAAACGGGGGTAGCCGGCGACAAAGAGGGTGCGGTAGTAGGTGTCATTGATCTTGATATCAGAAAAATCAACCTCGATGGCTTCAGGGGCGATGATGTCTTTGACGTTGGTGGTACCCTGAGACAAAACGGAAACGGCGGGAGAGACTTGGGGACCTACATCTTTGGGGTCGGTTTTTTTGCCACCAAAAAGAGATGGCAGGTTCAGTTTGGGCATAATACAGCTAGTATATCCTAAATTTTAAATCCTAAGCACTAAGCCCTAGATAAACTTAAAATTCAAAAATTATAATCTTTGAAACCTTGGGATTTATTTTGCTATGTTGGGGGCGACAATGGCCTGCTCATAGTCTGAGGAGGTGGTGAATTTTTGGCCTTTAACAGTAGAGTTGTAGAAGCTGTGAAATAGTTTCATGAGACTTTGGGAATTGAGCTGGGTGGCGGTGAGGCCGATGCGAGCAAGTTGCTTGATGATGTGGTCACGCTTGGGCTCGAGATCGGCTTTGGCTTTAGAAATGAGGTCTTCGGAAATCTCGACCTTGCCAGACAGGGTAACCAATTGATATGAGACTACTAAGTAAAACTTTTTATCAAGCACATTTTGTTCGGTAATAGTATTTTCGATAAAGGCGCGATAGGCTTTCATCCGCTCTTTCAAGATTTCATCTTTGAGCTTTTTCTCTTGAGATAAAAGTAGCTCGAGGTAGGCACTGATATCTTTTTTCTCGGACTTAATCACTATTTGAATCGGGAATGAGAGGGAATTGAGGAGTCCGGCATAGGCATAAATTGTGGCGTCCTGCTCTTCTTCGGATAAGAGACCAAAGTTGATGGCAGAAGCTTGAATGACAATGCTACAGATCCCAGTTTTTAAGATAACCAGGTCGTCTTGAATGGTTTCGATATCGAGGTGGTCCTGGGTAGTTGCTACGATTATTGAGTCGCTCATATAAATGAGTATATCC
>CAZBML010000053.1:0-2552 GCA_964493295.1 uncultured Pseudomonadales bacterium
TGATCACAAACTGATGGAGATTGGAAATTGAGTTTTTGATGGGTTTGATCAGCTCTACCTTGGCAGGATCAAGGAGCTTAGAGTAGAGAGCAGCGTTATCTTGGCGGATATGGTTGTGGTGGTCAAGGTTCTTGAGTTTGGCTCTGAGTAAGGCCGCTTGGAGCTCATCGAGACGACTGTTTAAACCGTATTCGATATGGCGGTATTTTTGGGCCTGACCGTAATCCCTGAGTCTGCGACAGACGAGTGCGAGGTCGTTACTCCCTGTGGCGATAGCACCCCCATCACCGATCGCGCCCAAATTTTTGGTTGGATAAAAACTAAAGTTGCCGAAGGTGCCAAAGGTGCCCAGCTGGCGACCTGCAAAACTTGAACCATGAGCCTGGCAGGCATCTTCGATTAAAGCTAGGTTGTGTTTGGTACATAGCTCTTGGATGACATCGATCTGACAAGCATTGCCGTAGAGGTGAACGGGGAGAATAGCTTTGGTTTTTTGGGTAAGGGCTGATCCGATTAAAGTTTCATCGATTTGACCATCTGGTTTGACGTCGACAAAAACTGGTTTGGCGTCAACTGCAAGAATAGCTAGCGTGGTCGCGATTGCTGAAAGAGGGGTCGTAATTACTTCGTCTCCCTTGCCAATCCCCAGTGCCATCAAAGATATTTGGATCGCTTCGAGTCCGTTGGCGACTCCGATGACGTGGGGAGTATTGAGGTAAGTGGCAAACTCTTGCTCGAACTGCTCGACTTCACGACCCAAGATATACCAGCCGGAATCCAAGGTACGTGTAAAAGCGTCATGGTATGCATGACTAAATTCTTTAGCTTCGGCTTTAAAATCGACAAAATCCATATTATTTTCCTTTTGCTAAGCGTTTAAACTGGGTATAGTCGCGGATGTAGTCGGATTCTTGATAGCCATCGGAAGCTAGGATTAGCATAACTGTATGTTCGTCGATATCGTGCATTTCGTGCCATACCATCGGCCGTAAGATGACCCCCCAGGAGGGGTCATCCAAAACTACTTCTTCTTTGTGCTGGCCATCGTCGAGGACCATGCGCATTTTGCCCTGGATACAAAAAAATACTTGCTCGAGTTTTTTGTGGGTATGAAAACCACGGGGAAGGCCAGGACTCGAGTCCACCATGTAATACACCCGCTTGATCGCGAAAGGAATTTGCTTGCCAGTCTCGGCTACACACATGAGACAGTCATCACTAATTGTTTGGAGCTTAATTTTTTCAATCAAGGATTTTTTTGCCATAAACCACGAAGGTGCCAATATAGGGGACCTAAGTACTTAGAGATCTTACTTCTGAGTATAGCAGATAAGGGCTTTGGCTGAGCCAAGAGTTTGAAGGTCGGATCAAGGGAACGGACACGTTTAAACTGAGTGTTTAATTCGTGCAGATATGGCTGATAAATATGCTTGATAGTTGAGGGGTCAAATTGGTAGCCATGGGCATATTCGTAGTTTGATGGATTAAAGTACTCGAGCTGATGGAAGTGATAAACGACGAGTCTATCGGAGTTGATATAGACCTCCCTGTGTTTTTGGGTTACCTGATATTGGGCGACATTCCAGGGAGCAGTGTTGATGCCTAAGTTGGCTGAGATACGGACGCGGTTGTAGCGTTTTGGCCACTCGTTTAAATATAATTGATCGCCAAACCTGCCCGGCTCTTCTTTGAGGTAGCACCACTCGTTGCACTTTTGTCGCCACCAGTTGATACATGCCCTCCCCTCCCTATCGTTTCGCCAGATCTGAACAGCAACATTGAATCTGCCCGAGATATTATCGCGATATTGCTGATCTTGGGGGTAGCGATGCTCGACGAGGTAGATAGATTCATCCCCTAGTTCTTGAATGATCGCCTGGGGTGAAGAGTAAAAATAGAGATCAGCGTCCAGGTAAGAAACTAAGTCGAGGTCAGGATGGTGAGCCAGGACGTAGCGAGGGAGCGAGGGGGTACAAGTCCAGAAATACTCGACTAAACTACGATTGGATTTGGCTTTTTTTAAGGCAGAATCCTCGAAATCTGCTAAAGATATGGTCGTGACACCAGGTATAGCGAGTTTGTCTAAAATATCCTGGGAATACTTGTCCATACACAGCACATCTAGCTTGGCGGAGGGATCGTGTCGCAGAAGAGAGGCTGAGAGCGCAAGACCTTTTAACAGGTAGGCACGATTAAAGTATGTACAGTAGCGGATTTTGAGTTTGGACATAGGAGTTATTGTACTCTCTGGTGAAGTGATTTGAGGAGATGGTGGAGGCGAGGGCTTGGTAGAGCTAAGAGATAGATAGTTTTGGCGACAAGGCGCAAATAGTTGAGTGGCTGATAGCGCAGTGGACAACAGAGAGTAATAAACCAAAAATGGTCAACAATATTGAGCTTGGAACGACGGCCAAATAATAAAAAAAGAGAACGCTTGAGAGTATATGGTCCCTCAAGATCGTCACCTGCACCTGTATTTTGAGTATGATTTAGGACTGGTGATGATGTCTGGAGAGCGAGGCGATAACCATGCTTTTTAGCTCTGATCGCAA
>CAZBML010000053.1:2606-5888 GCA_964493295.1 uncultured Pseudomonadales bacterium
GTACGTTTGGTCTGGGAATCAATTATCTTTGAGCCAATGATGAGATTGGGATGGGCAAATTGTGCCATGGTTTTGAGATAGTTTGCGTCGAGTAAACAGTCGTTGTTGATCGTGAGGAGATAGTCGTTATGGCTTGCCCGCGATAGAATCGATTTGATCCCCAAGTTGAGAGAGCCAGTCCACCATAGCTGACCATCACCTAAGAGATAGTGAATGTCTGGGTAGTTTTTGGCGAGAAACTCGAAAACACCATCACTCGAGCCGTCGTCGACGACTGTGATTGAGGCTGGTTTGAGATCGTTATGATTGAGGGTAGTGAGGAGTGAGCGCAAATTGGCCAAGTCGTTGTGGACAGCGGTCAAAACATGAATCTTGGTCATTAATGATCCTTTTGGAGAGTAACGAGATAACTTTCCCCATAACCCAGAGCATCGATTATGCGATTGAACGGCATGATCAGCCAAACTGAAAGACGTCCGAGCAAAGCTATGAGACGCATGAAGAGAGAGGGAGCTTTGGGCCTGCTAACCGGTTTTGATCCAGAACTAGCTTGTGCCCAGACTGGATTTTTGACCCCGTGTTTTTGAGGGACAAAGAGTGTACGCAGTTGGAGGATAGTCCAGAGATTGGGGGTAATCGTACGAACCGAAGTAACCTTAAACCCAGTTGATTTTGCGAGGATCGAAAGAGAAGGTAGAGTAAAGAAATTGAGATGATAAGGGATATGCCAGTGGAGCCAGCGCCTACCAAAAATATGGCGATAAAGGGCATCGTAGTTGGGGAAGCTCAGGACTGCTTGACCATCAGGTCCTAGCTTTGCCCTCAGGGAGCGCAAAAAAAGGCGCGGATCAGGCTCGTGCTCGAGGACTTGGCTGGCAGTAATGAGGTCAAATTGCACATGAGGGAAAGGTAAATCACTCAGGAAGCCATGGTGGACTTTGAGACCCAGTTGCTTGGCAACTTTGAGAGCGTGAGGATCGGGCTCTACACCATAGGCAATAGCTTTGCGAGCTTGGATCTCCAACAGTGAGATCCCAGAGGCAGAGCCAATATCGAGGACTGTTTGGCCGGGCTGTGCATGCCAATGCGCCGTATTGTCGACGCCCTCAAAATAGGCCTGTAGAGGAGTGATCAGCCGGACTTGAGACTTGAGTAATTTGGCTTTAACAAGTGAAAGTGGATAATATGTGGCATAAAACTGACCAATTTCCTTTCGTTTTAATCCAGGAGTTGTTTTGCCAAAGCCACAGTTTAGGCAACGGTAAATATCGTGGAGACCGGGCGCACCGTAGCGATCGTCAAATAATTCACTTTGAGCTCGCAGGGATTTGTGACCACAAATTAGACAGGTATTTTTTTTGACCATATAGTTTTTAGATAATATAGATAGAATGATACAGCAAAGACGGCGCTAAGATTGATGAGTTCGAGTCGGAAGGGATAAGGTGGGAGAGTCACACCCTGTCCCAGACCATAAAACAAAAAGAGATTGAGGAAGAAAATAGAAGTTAAGCCCAGGTACCACCAGCGGGTTTGGCGGGATGGGCAATGGTAATAAAACATGAGGGCAACGGTAAAGGCAGTAAAGAGATGATTTTCGTGAGCACCGGTAAAGAGCATAGTATAGCTAAAGAGGATGGTAAGACTAGATTCTAAAACAGCGTGAAAGCGATCATGAGATGAGACGAGTTTAAGGAGCGAAAGCACTGAAACGAGGAGAAATCCGATTTTACCAATGAGCGCCAAAGGAGGCGGAGCTATGCCAGATGGAATCACAAATTGCCGGATCAACCAATACGGGTTGAGGGCATTGAGGGAGAGGCTTTGACCGTGGTTGGCAGACATAATGATCGTATCTAAAAAATCTTTGAGTGAGTAAAAACTAAAAATGACACTAATCACTACTAAAACTCCTAGAGCAAAGAGACTCAAGTCCCTGTAAGCAATGCTCAATTTGAAAGGTTTAAATGAAAGCGTAATAAAGCTCGCCACAAATACTGGTAGTAAAAAAATTGGGATCAGCTTGATCATAAAGGTAGTAGCCAAACAAACCCCTGCCAAGAATGATTGTTTCTGGCGCAAATAATAGTAGCTTAATATGAGGGTTGGGAAGAAAAAAATATCGTTGTAACCCAAAATTAGACTAGAGGAGAGCAAGGCAGGATTGAACAATACTACGTAAGGTACAGCAAAGATCGAGTTGAGCAGGATGAGAGAAATCAGGAGAAAGAAGAGGATTGTGTATTTGATCGGAAGATGTGATTTTGAGACAGTCTCACGGGATGGGTAATCGGTCAACCAGGAAGATTGATACTGAAAATTGCTGAGCTTGCCGACGGTCCCAAAGATGGTAGAAGATAAAGGTGGGTAGTACATGTTGTAGGTTGAGTATGCTTTAACCAAACCATATGCCTGATTGACAGAGACACTGCGTACCCAAGCGGACATATCCGAGGTCCCAAACAGGGGCAGGGTAAACTTGAGTGTAATGATTACGGCAAGGAAAAATAATAGTTGTTTCATACAGATTTGGTAAGCAATACATTGCCAAAACCCTGATAAACGCGATAGAAACCATTTTTTTCGTAAAAACCGATAGCCCGGTGGTTGGAGAGATAAGTATCAACAAACACTGGGACGTGCTGAGTGCGAGCAGATGCAAAAACATGAGCGAGAAGTTTTGATCCAATGTGGCGACCCTGATGAGCTGAATCGATACAGATGGTCAAGATACCAAGATATTTGGGTGGCAAGTAAGTGTAGGCTCGATACATAAATATACGATGCTGGATTTGGCTGATGAGGGCGCTCGGTTTAGCAAGCAGAGCCAGGATAATCCGGACAATTTCTCCTAAACTGAGATCGCGTGAGATAGCTTTAGTGAGACCTGCTAGGTCAGATCCAAAACTGACGACGCCAACGATTGAATGTTGGTTTTTGGCCACAATAATCTGAGTATCCGTGCGGCCTAAAATCAAGGTATAAAGCTTGGTGATTAACCAGCGACCAACTTGAGAGTTTGGGGTATTGCCCAGCTCCTGCAAGTGTATAGTGGTGATTGAATCAAGATCGGAATTGATCGCTTTAGCTATCATAATTAGCTCGTCAGAAAAATAGCTGTACTAGCAAATAAGTTGGGATATTTTTGTAAGACTAGTTTAGTGCTACCAAAGAGACTACGGGGGAAGATGTGTGCTTGTTTGTTGATCCTTAAGTTGTTGTCACGACAAAAATCACGAAAATCTTGGATTGAGAGCTGGTGGATATGGCCAGTTGAGTACC
>CAZBML010000054.1:0-3500 GCA_964493295.1 uncultured Pseudomonadales bacterium
TTTAGAGTTTACATTTGTGGCCACAGAAAAACTCGCCGAGGGAGGATATTTCCTTTACCCTAGACAAGCAAGAGTGTATTCACAGATGTAAGAAGGATATTGTAACAGAAAATCTAGTTCAGGCAATAGGTTCTACCGAGAATCGTGGTACAGACAGTCTGCTCATTGGAATTGCGAGTATTAGGTGTGATGGGTCTTGGAGTAGGGAGGGGAAAGCGGGATGCCTTGGGGGTGGAGGTGGGCTTGCCTGTTTGGGGTACTATTTGAAGCGTATTTACGCGCTCGAGAATATCGCCATTGCCAGTCGTGACTGCGAGGTTACTATCGGTAGTTGAACCTGGGGTGAAGACAAAGTTGGCATTGGTGAGGCCGGTTTTGATCACCCTAAAAGTGATGGTAGCGAGCGAGTCGAGGCCGGTAAATGTGTCGTCTAGAGAGTTAGAAATAGCTGAAATGATGATTTTGCCCGAAGTATTGTCGATTGAAGTAGTGGCGTAGTTGGGGAAAATGGTCCCGGGCTGGATTGAGACTCCTTGCAGATATGCGGGATCAAAGGTTATCTTGGCTCCGGCACCGTTTACGGACTGACCAGCTGTATCTACTATGATGGAAACCGTAAAGGTTGAGTTGGCGATACTTGTGACTTGAGAGGGAGAGAATAAAAGGCTCGGGACGCTCTCGGTCTCGACCTGACAACTAGAGCAAGCCCTATTTACCAAACCAGTCAAGTCCGCAATTGAGTAGCATTTATTACTGACGAGTCCTAGGTCTCCACTCGTAGTGACGGGAGCTTTGCATTCAAAGGCTACCTGGCGAAAGCTCTGATCACCACATTGATCAAGGAGAGTGATGGCCTTGATGTTGTTTTGACAGAATGTGGATTGGGGAGTACCCTGCTCGACAACTTTGGCAACTTCGGTTGGCATCATGAAAAAGGCGATAACGAGGAAGCCGAATGTAAAAGTAAGAGCTAGTATGTAGAGGAATTTGGTTCGGAAAGCTGTGGGTTTCCTTCTTTGCATACAGTTAATATAGCATTTTTGTGAGCTTGTCTACAAATTAAAAGGAGGTTGTTGTGACAAAGGACTGAAGTGCTTTGATTTCAAAGTCGTGGCGATCGACTTTGGCCGCAATAAGTGGGATTTCTTGTTGGCCGTCGGTGACAATCTTCAGAACTTTGTCCATATCGTTGCGAAGAGGCGTTAATTTTTCAGTGATTTCTTCATCAATAATTTGTCGGACTTTCATATCTATAGCCGACTCGACAATATTCTGGATGCGCTTGTAGTCAATTTTATCTGACATAGTTTCAATATATCATAATTATAGTTTGGATTTGGCAAATCTACGCAATGTTTCTGCAGTCTCCCAATAAGAATCAAATATAGGCCCGGTTGATTTATCTGGATCTCGGTTGCCCCCTCTCTTTGTAAAAACATAATCTGAGTAGACTCTGACAAAATACTCCAAGTTAGGTATCTTTCTAATTTCTGGATAATGCTCTTTTGCTTCATGGAAATCTTTAACAAGATCGTGTCTCTGCAGATCTTTTGGTTTTTTACCTATCGTTACTAACATCCCTTTAAAGATGCACTCGATTGCCATGAACGTCAACTATGGAACAGTGTTATATGCTTCTAGTGCAAAAATGACATCATCTGTCATTTTACTATTATCCATCTTCCAAAACTCCGCATTTTTCTCGGTAACAATTTTTGCAGCACCAATGAACCATTGTGATCTTGCATACCATTCAGTAGGATTATTTAGATTCGTTTCGTTTATGCCATTCATATGCTGAGTCGACGATTGATTCTAGGTCACTGTGAGTCGGGGACCAGGAGAGCTCGGACTGGATGCGGGAGACGTCGGCAACCAACTCATTGGCATCACCTGGCCTGCGAGACTCATATTTTACTTTAACGGGGTGACCAGAGACTTTTTCGACCATCTCAATGATTTGCTTGTTGGAATAGCCTACGCCAGTACCGGCGTTATAAGCGGTAGTCTCCCCTCCCGCCATCAGTTTTTCGGCAGCTAGACGGAAGGCATCGGCTAAATCCATGACATGAATGTAGTCGCGGACACAGGTACCATCTGGAGTCGGATAGTCGTTGCCAAAGAGAACAAATTCCCTCTTTGCGAGTTGGGCTTTGATGATATTGGGGATGATATGGGACTCGTCGTGGTGGTCCTCGCCCAGTTCATCGGTCGCACCGGCGGCATTGAAGAAGCGGATCGAGATGGATTTAAAGCCGTAGGCCTGGTCGTACCATTTAAGCAGTCGCTCTGCGGCCAATTTGGTCTCACCATAGGGATTCTCCGGTTCTTTTTTGTGATCTTCGGGAATCGGTACTTGGACAGGGTTACCATACACGCCGGCAGTACTGGCGAAGACCAGTTTGTGACAACCTGACTTGATCATGGATTCAACTAGACTCAGGGTGCCAATAAAATTGTTGTCGTAGTACTTGCGGGGATTAGTCACACTCTCCCCCATTTGGATATAGGCGGCAAAGTGCATGACTACATCAGGGTGGAAGCTAGAAAGCGTTTTTTCTAGGGTGCGTGGATCGAGAATACCACCTTTGACGTAGGGGATAGAGCCGATCTTGGTGGGATTGTGCGAGAAAAAGTGGTCGTAGACCAAGACCTGGTAGCCCTGAGACTCTAAATGTTTGGCAGTGATAGCGCCAATATAGCCGGCACCACCTGTTATCATTATTCGCATGCTCATATCGTAAATCCTAAGATCTAATTTCTAAATCCTAAACTTTTTGTACTTTCTAATTATAGCAAGAAAAGTGATGGCACCGAGGGTGTCGAGGAGCCAGTCAAAGGGATCAGCGGAGCGACCGTGGATATTGCGCTGGACAAGCTCGATTATTATGCCGTAGAGCGATGATCCGGCTACGGCTATGATGCTAGAAGATAGATTCCAGATACTAGGAGGGAGCGCAAAAAGTATGAGCACACAGAGGATACCAAAGAATATAAAGTGGCCACCGTTTGAAAGGAGAAAGCTCAAGACAGTGTCGTCCGTCACAGAGAAATCTGGGGTGGTGGTGAGGCGCCAAATGAGTAGAGTCCACGCAATTGTCGCGAGGTAGAGAAGGATTTTTTTCATTCTTTTTGATTATACAGCGAACGGTACTTGCGATAACCTAAGTAACTAGAGATTGAGATAATAAGCATACCTGTACCTAGAAGTATGGCTGTTTTGGCTCGAGATTTGTTTAGGACAGGTCGTATGGTCGAGGCAGGACTAGCCCCAACAGAAGGCGAGGGAGATATGCCAAAACTAGATAGATCTATTTCTACTGCCTGCCCTGCTACGGTACCGGTCGAGATTGATGAGACAGGGTGAATACTAGGTGACCAAGCTACATCCTGCAGGACTACACTAGGGGCAGGCGTTTTAGTGGAAGATGGAAGGGAAGTCGCTGTAGGAGAAGGTGAGGGAGTAGGTGTTGGCTGTGGCGAGGGAGAACTAGGGAGAT
>CAZBML010000054.1:3510-5838 GCA_964493295.1 uncultured Pseudomonadales bacterium
GGGAGATTGGTCATCAGGTTGAGAGTCAAAGTATTTGAGTCCCCTGCACTGCTAGAGGAAGCACCGGTATAGCGGCGAACTTTGAGATCATAGAGCCCAGGACCCAGATAGTTTAGATCATCTACTTTAAACCGTAACCGAATGATGCCTGACCAAGATGCGTTTTGAATCTCAGTGACAAAATAGTTACTCACGATATATTCTTTTTCCGGTAAACTCTGATAATCTATCCAATCTCCTCGATTGTTTTTCGTTTCACCAAAGTATTTACTACTAGACTGAGATCGTAAAGTGGCTTGGAGATAGTAATTGGAGGTAGCTGATAATGATGCAGATAGCGTAATTTCTTGGTCGGTGACGATGGGATCTGAGATTACAAACTCGATGGCGAAAACAGGAGCTACGGCCGTCAACAATATTACGAGCCAAAGAATATACTTACACATTTTAATACTAGTTTAGGAAAATCACGACAGATTGTCTAGTTCATTCGGGATTGTAGCCAGCAGGCAGACAGATTTTACGTCCAAAGAAAGTGCTACAGCCTTTCCCCGTATCGTCGACACTCCCAGCACAATTTTCATATGGCTGTTTGCATAGCGCATTCATTTCACAACCATCGTTGTAGACACTGCAAGAGCCATTGTTGTTTACGCATTTACCTGCAACCTGGGCACACACCGGCGGTGCTTGGGTGGGGGTAGGCTTTGGTACATTGCAGGATGTCAGGGGCATTTTGCAGAGTGCTTTCATCTGACAGCCATCGGTATAAGTTTTACATGTCTTATCTATACCCTCGCACGATCCGGCAATCTGAGCACAAGTTGCTGGAGAGGGAGAGACGCGGGGCAAAATTGGGGTACCACAGGGTCGGTAAGGGGTATCACACAACTCGTTCTTTTTGCATACATTGTTGTACTGTACACACTGGTTAGAACTGTTAAAGCAACTCCCAGCCTCGGGCGTACAGTTGGAGGGGCTTGAAGATGGCTCTGGACAGTTCTTGCCACAAAATTCTTTGGCGTAGTTATATGCTTCGATGGGATCGACGCATTTCTCTACTCCATCAATACCAGATCCTGTTCCATTGGCACAAGTAAAGCTAACAATCTTGACTTTGGTTTTATCGCAGATACCTTGCATACTAAATGTGGTCACGCTTGTCAAACAAGCTTTAGCGCTTTCACTCCCGATCTCCGCAATTTTTGGAGTGACTAACATGCTTTGGTACAGTACAAGACCGCCAAGGACTAGAGAGATGAGCAGAGTATAAAGAGCTAATTTTGGTGCGATATAAAATTGCTTCACTCTACTTTCCTCCCACCAGCGCAAAGCGACTGGATCGCTTTCATCGCTTGGATAATATTGGTACATGCACCGTTTGAGTATGATTTGGAGCCTGTGCCGGTACAATCATAGACTATATTGTTGAAGCTGTTTAAGCCACAAGGTTCTTTGGCTACGAAATAAAGTGTGCCTGATGTGGGAGGAGGTGTTGGCTCGGGAGTCGGAGTATTGCAGGATGGAGGTAGTTTGCAGGCGGCACCAGGTGGACAAATACAACTACTCCCTACACTAGGTTCTGGTTTGACTGTGTCTCCACAGCTAACTACTGGCTGTTGACATTTAGTCGCGCGTTCACAGCCGTCGGCATAGGTGACACAAGCACCAGTTTTTGAAATACATTTACCTGCAACCAAAACAGGCTCGCATGGCTCTTTAACGCATTTGACTTCTCTAAAGTAGCATCCCTTAGTGTCCCCAATAGTAATTTTGTTTATCTCAGGAGTTTGTGAGCTTTGTTGATACGTATTCCATCCGAAAAAAATAATAACCAGTCCAATAATGACTATCAACATTGATTTTAGTTGAAAAATGGACTTAGACTTAGATAGGATTTTATTTTTTTTCATGCGTAGATACATTTATAGATAGTTTCAGGAAAAATTCAAGTGGCAATGCTAATTGCATGTTTGGAGGCACTGTTCACGCTCTAGCTTGTCCCAGTAACGAATAAAGCAAGTCATTTCGCAGGCAGACAGAGGTCTGGCTGTGGGGGATGGGCTGGGTTTTGGTGTAATGCTAGGACTAGCTTTATTGATACAGGCATGGGGTGAGCCACAGCGCGATTTGGCCTGCGATTCAAAAGTGCTAATGGATGTACAAGTAACGTTGTCCCCTAATGTGCCTGAATAGTTGTCTGTGCAGACATAGTTTGCGGATTGAGCTTGACCCATAGCGCAAGTCCCGGTACTACTAGCGTAGGCAATAGTCAAAACTGAACTGAGACAGGAAGCAATAATTGGTGGATACACTGAGCCCAGAAAT
>CAZBML010000055.1:0-1933 GCA_964493295.1 uncultured Pseudomonadales bacterium
AGAACAGCGCAAAAAAGTAGAAGAACAGAAAGAGGAGCAGAAAAAGGAATTCGAGTTCCAAAAGAAACAGCAGGAGGATATAGGGCTCAAGGCGGCACAAAGTGAGGCGAGCGCGGAGAATAAAGCCTGGGGGGCGGGGTAAGGATAATTGCATCTCTCCCGCATGATCTCAAACGCAAAAACGGTCTATCTGATTCTGGTGAATCAGCGACCTCTAACTCGGCCTACCCGGCCTGCGTAAATTTTGCAACTTGATCCATGCGAGAGAGATGCACACTATTTTGCCTCGCGAGTTATGGTATAGTAATTGGTATGAGTAAAATGATTTGCTGTTGTCCATGTACATGCGGGGAGGAGTGTTCTTGCTGAGTGTGGATGGCGACATAGCAACAAGATACAAACTCCCCACCAGGGAGTTTTTTTATATCAAAATGGAGATATCCTATGAACCAAGTCAACAAATTTTATTTAAAACAAGCGGTATACCAGATAGAAATAGATGGTGAGGAAGGGGCGATCCTGGTCAATTATGGTGGTAACAGCTACGATACCGTCGGGATTGCACGGGAGAAAGTCGAGGTAATAGCCTCGCAACTTTTAGCCAAAAAGCATGGAGTCAATTTTGCCTACAAGTTTGATGCTAAAATGAAAGGTAGTAACCTATGAAAATATACAACTCACTGAGCCGCAAAGTAGAAGAGATCGAGCCGAGAGAAAAGGGTAAGTTAGGCATGTATACCTGTGGCCCTACAGTTTATTCAACCCCGACAATTGGCAATTTTCGCACCTATACGCTCTCTGACCTCCTGGTGAGGGCACTTCGCTACGTCGGCTACGAGGTTAAAGATGTCATGAACTTGACCGATGTGGGGCATTTAACTGGTGACAATGATGGGGATTCTAGCCAGGGTGAGGATAGACTGGAAAAGGCCTCTAAAAAAGAGGGGAGGACAGCGTGGGAGATAGCCGAGGGGTATAGTGACGAATTTATGAGTCAGATGAAACTGCTAAATATCTCCATGCCAAGCGTGGTGTGCAAAGCGACCGAGCATATTAGCGAGCAGATTGCGATGATAGAAAAACTCGAAGCCAAGGGATTTACCTACAAAATCCTGGATGGGATCTACTTTGATACAGTTAAATTTGAGTCGATGGGCTTTAAGTACGGCGAGCTCTCCAATCTAGACGAAATGAAAAAAGGAGCCAGACTCGAGCCCAATCCAGAGAAAAAGAATCCGCGTGATTTTGCGTTGTGGAAGTTTAGTCCTCCTTTGACAAGCTCAGGACAAGCTAGAAGACAGATGGAGTGGCAGAGTCCATGGGGGGTGGGATTCCCTGGTTGGCACATAGAGTGCTCGGCCATGTCAGCTAAATATTTAGGTGACCAATTTGATCTCCATGTGGGGGGAGAGGATCTACGTTCTACCCACCACCCAAATGAAATAGCCCAGGCAGAAGGGGCAACCGGGAAGAGGCCGTTTGTAAAATACTGGGTACACGGTGCTTTCCTGCTAGTTGATGGAGGGAGGATGGGGAAGAGTTTGGGGAACGCGTATACCGTAGCCGATATCGTCGCAAAGGGTTTTGATCCACTCTCACTGCGCTACTTTTACATGACGGGACACTATCGGAGACAGATCAACTTTACTTGGGAGGCACTGACTGCGGCGCAATCGGCTCTCACCAAGCTAAGGGAAGCTTATAAGGCGGCCGAGTCAGATAAAATGGATCGCACGACGCTGTCGAGCGAGAAACTGGCCAAAATAGAGGAGTACCAAAACGACTTCCAGTCTGCTCTCGAAAATGATTTGAATATGCCCGAGGCCCTGGCGACGGTGTGGGAAGTAGCCAAATCAAATATACCAAACTACGACAAAGTGGATCTTTTGAGTCAGTTTGATGGGGTTGTAGGATTAAATGTAGACAAGGAGGT
>CAZBML010000055.1:1943-2736 GCA_964493295.1 uncultured Pseudomonadales bacterium
GCCTAGGCAGGTGGGGAAGCTGACCGAACAGCGAGAGGCGGTGCGTAAAATGGGCAATGCTGCCGAGGCCGACAAGATCAGAGCGGATATCGAGAAGCTGGGTTACAGGGTGGAGGATAAGGGAGGAAGGACGCGTGCGATCAAGATTTAGCTTACTGGTAGTTGCGGCGATTTTACTGGGATTGTGGGGGTACTTTCGATGGTCAGATGATCGATTAATGGTAGATCCAGCTGGTCCGGAAGTGAGAGTTTTACCATACGAAAAATATAGCTTTGAGAATTTGGCGAAGAGAGGTGGGGTGGCCAGCAAGATAGAGGTGGTGGGAAGCAAATTTTACTTTCAGAGCGAGGGGCGACGGATAAGTGGAGAGATTAATTTTCCCGCAAGATCTGACCTTGCAGGTGTGATTGTGATGGCGCGGGGTTATGTGGATAAAGAGGTGTACAAAACGGGGATCGGGACGCACAATGCGGCTAGGGAGTACGCAAAGAACGGATATATTACTTTGGCACCAGACTTTTCTGGCTATGGTGAATCTGACCCTGAAGATGAAAATGCGCTAGGAGCCAGACTGGTGAAGCCGGTGGAGATACTGGACTTGCTGGCAAGTTTGAGAAGTTTGCCTGGAGCAGATCTGCAAAAGGTATATTTGTGGGGCCACAGTAACGGGGGGCAGATCATGTTGTCGGTAGCGGAGATATTGGGTGAAATTGACCTTCAAGGCCAGGCCTTGAAGGTTAGAGGGGTGACACTCTGGGCGCCGGTTAGCAAACCTTTTCCCTACAACATCCT
>CAZBML010000055.1:2746-5393 GCA_964493295.1 uncultured Pseudomonadales bacterium
ACAGTAAGGGGGGGCAGATCATGCTGTCGGTAGCGGAGATATTGGGAGCTAGAGATCAGGAATTAGGAATTAGGAATCAGGAATTAGGAATTAGGAATCAGGAATTAGGAAATAGGAATCAGGAATTAGGAATTAGGGGGGTGACACTCTGGGCGCCGGTTAGCAAACCTTTTCCCTACAACATCCTTTACTATACAGATGATGCGAGCGATAGCGGGAAGTGGCTGAGAGGAGAAATAGCGAACTTTGAAAAAGACTACGACGTGTTTAAATACTCGATAGATAGATATATCTCTGCGATAAAGATGCCTTTGCAAATACACCAGGGAGGTCTAGATGAGGCTGTACCGAAGAAGTGGAGCGATGATTTGGTAAAAGCTTTGCGGGAGGAAGAAAAAGAGGTGAAGTACTTCACCTATCCCGCCAGTGACCACAATATGAAGCCGACCTGGGACAGTGTGGTAGCGCGAGACTTGGAATTCTTTGCTGAGCTTGCGAAACTGTAATATTTTGATATAGTTGCGGGATGCAATTCTACGAGCGAGCATTTTTTGTAGGCGTTACGACACAATCGGTCTTTGATACATTCCGGCAATTCACAGAGATATTAGAGGAGACAGCAGGATTGAGCTCTCCGGATTTTCGGCGTGATAATGCAAGTACGATATATCAAGGAATAATTGGTAGGCATAGAGCAGAACAAATATTGGATGTTAAGCGAAAGTTAGGCCCAAAACAGACCGCGATACTTGTTAATCCCATTCCTTATACAGCCATCAGGGCAGTGGATGAGGGTCAAGTATTACACACTTGTTTGTGGTCGATTTTGTCACAATCCCTTAGCAACCTTGATGTTGGGCAAATTGTACAAGAATATTACGGCAAACGAGTAAGTGCTGTTGTAATTGAACACTTAAAGATCAACAAAACAATACCAGAAATTCAACATTTACATGTTTTTGTTGATGTTGATACTTGCCGATAGATGTTATTATGAACCTATGAAACTTGGATTTGTAGGACTGGGGAAGATGGGTGCAGGGCTCGTGGCACAGCTCCAAGAAAAAGGCCACGAGGTGCTTGCGTGGAATAGGAGTGACCACCCACTGAAGAATGTGGAAAGTGTAGAACAAATGATTGCTGGTCTAACCCCAGGCACGCGCGTAATTTGGTTGATGTTGCCCGCGGGCGCGATAGTTGATGAATTTTTATCTAAAATGATGCCTTTGCTAGCTAGAGGAGATTTGGTGATTGATGGAGGTAATAGTCGCTATAGTGACACCCTCCGAAGAGCGAAATCGCTTGCTGAGGCAGGGATTAGCTTTATGGATGTGGGAGTATCTGGTGGCCCAAAGGGGGCAAGAGAAGGTGCCTGTTTGATGGTCGGGGGGGAGAGAACGATGTATGAACATTTGATCCCAATTTGGCAGGCAGTCTCGGCACCGGAGTCGTACAAGTTGATTGGGAGTGTGGGCGCTGGCCACTTTGCCAAGATGGTACACAATGGCATTGAATACGGGATGATGCAGGCGATTGCGGAGGGAGCGGCAGTGCTGAAGAAGAGCCAGTTTAACATTGATATGCCGGTAGTATTTGATATTTACCAACACCGATCAGTAATCGAGTCGCGCTTGGTTGGCTGGACACTGGAAGCTTTGGCTGAAGATCCTGAGCTAAGCGATATATCGTCAAAAATTGATCATACAGGAGAGGGGGAGTGGACAGTAGAGGCGGCAAGCGAGCTAGGGGTAGAGGTGCCGATAATCAAAGAGTCACTCGAGGTAAGGAAGAGGTCAAAGGCAGAAAGTGAAGACTACCGTGACAAGGTGGTCTCGGCCATGAGGGGGAAGTTTGGGGGACACCGCGTAGAGAAATCCTAACTCCTAAACCCTAAATCCTAAACTCTAAATCATACACAAATTCTCAAATTAGAAACTGCAGAAGGCAGTCGAGGGTTCGAGCCAGGAGATATCGTCGGATGGACCCCAAGTACCTTTTTCATAAACAGTGGGGGTGAGGTAGTGTTTGGCGACGATTAGGGGATCGGTAAAGGCCCACTGAGCATCGACTTCATCGGCATCGTTGAAGAATGTTTGGTCGCCACGTAGAGCATCGATAATCAGTTTTTCGTAGGCATCGGGGAGATCTTTGTTGTGTGGATAGCAAAACTGCATGTACGAATCTTCTAGTTCGACGGTATGTCCTGGCTTTTTGGTTTTGATTTTGAGCACGATCCCTTCGTTTGGCTGGATGCGGTAGATGAGGACGTTGGGGCTATCTTTGAAAATGATGGATACTTCGGTGGCAGTACGAGCTAAATATTTACCGCCCCGCACATAGATCGGGACATGGCGAAAACGATCATTGTCGATCTGGGCAGTAAAGGAAAAATAGGTTTCGGTATCAGAGTCTTTGGCAATATCTTTTTCTTTGTGATATCCGTCGTACTGGCCGATCACGAGGGAGTCGGGATTGGGTTTGAGACTACGTAAGAGCTTGACTCGCTCCTTGGTGATTGGGAGATTGTCCATGGAGGTTGGCTTGTCCATGGTGGCGAGGGCAATCATTTGGAGTAAGTGATTTTGACCCACATCTTTGATGGCGCCATTTGTGTCATAGTAACTCCCCCGGTTGCCGATCCCAAAAT
>CAZBML010000056.1:0-5348 GCA_964493295.1 uncultured Pseudomonadales bacterium
CCAGAGGAAACCGAAAAAGCTATTCTCCGCTTCCACAAAAAGCAAAACATGGCGAAAGAAGAGTCAGAGAAAATGGCTCGCTACCAAGCCGAGCGCGATGCCGAGTTAAAGTAACAACTTGATTTAAGATTTAAGAATCTAGATTCATGAATCATAAATCATAAATCACCTGGAAAGGTTTGTTTATGAAAAAAGCGAATCAAGATACTACTCAAACAAAGTTAACTAGACAGCCCATTGTCGCCATCCTCGGCCATGTTGACCATGGTAAAACTACGCTCCTAGACTATATCCGCCAGGCTCACATTGCCGATCGCGAGGCTGGAGGTATTACTCAATCGATTGGTGCCTACCAAGCAGAGTTTCAAGGCAAGAAACTTACCTTTATCGATACTCCTGGTCACGCCGCCTTCTCCAAAATGCGCTCACGTGGTGCGAGTATCGCAGATATTGTAGTCCTCGTGGTGGCTGGAGATGATAGTGTCAAACCTCAAACTATCGAATCCATCAAGCACATCAAATCTGCCGGCGTACCCTACGTAGTTGCGATCAACAAAATCGACTTGCCCGGGGCCAACGTCGAGGTAGTCAAAGCCGAGCTCACCCAGCACGAAGTATTTGTTGAAGGTTACGGTGGCAATACTCCCTTTGTCTTGATTTCTGGCAAAACTGGCGCTGGAGTCGACAATCTCCTCGAGACAATTCTCCTGCTAGCCGAGCTCGAGGAGCTCCCATACCAGCCAGAGCTCGATCTCTCCGCCCCCATTATCGAAGCCAAGCTCGATCCCAAAAAGGGTGCGCTGGTCTCTGCCATCGTCAAGGTAGGTACCCTCACGGTCGGGGATGTAGTGAGGAGCGAAACAGCCGGTGGCAAGGTTCGTGCTTTTTTCAACGACCAAGGTCAGAGTATCAAATCAGCCACTCCCGGCATGCCCGTGCAGATCCTGGGGTATGTGACTCTCCCTCAGGTAGGGGAGGTCATCGTGCCTGGTATTTTTGAGAATAACCTCTCAGGTAATACTCTCGAAAATATTCCTGCTCCAGTGATCGACCCTAGTATAAAAAGACTCAACATCATCGTCAAAGCTGACACAGCTGGCTCGCTTGAAGCTATCAAGGGTAGCTTTACTTCCGATGTTTACCTCGTGAGCTCTGGTACAGGAGATATCACTGAGAGCGACGTCCTCCTTGCCTCAACTACCGCTTCCATTATTTTAGGGTTCAACGTCCGCGTCAACTCTTCTGTCACCAAGCTAGCCGAAACCGAAAATGTCGTCATCAAAAACCACAAAATTATCTACGAAATACTCGAGTATGTCGAGAAAAAAGTCCTCAAACTCATGGAGCCTAGTATCGACGAAGATCAGCTAGGTACAGCCACCATTCTCAAAGTCTTTGATATCAATGGTGACCATATTGCGGGATCCTCGATTACCTCAGGCAAGTTTGAGGTGGGGGATACCATCCATTTGGTCAGAGGTGATGTAGTCAAAAATGCCAAAGTTCGCAGTATCAGGATAGGCAAAGAAGAGGTTAAACTAGTCGAGGCCGGCAAGGAGTGTGGGATCTTTTTCTCCCCCAACCTTGACGTCCAGCCAAAAGACGCTATAATAGCCTATAAGAAAAAGTTAGACGACATATGAACGACCAACTACAAGCACTAAAAACTAAGCTAGGGACTGCACAATCAGTCCTTTTAACTATCCCAGAGAATCCCTCACAGGATATCGTGGCCGCCTCTCTGGCCATGTATCTCTCGTTCACGCAAAGTGGTAGAGCTGTTTCAATCGTGGCCTCCACCGCACCTGTTGTCCGCGATTCTCACCTAGTAGGTCTCGACAAGATCACAACTGACGTCGGTGGAGCCAATCTGGTCATCACCCTTGATCTCCCAGAGAATTACATTGACAAAGTCACAAGTAACACCGAAGGTGGCCACCTCAACTTGATTATCAACCCCGCCAAAGGAGTTCCTCCCCTGACTCAAGACAATGTGAAATTTGGCTATTCCGGTGCGGCCGCAGATTTAGTCATCGTCCTCGGTGTCGCCGATCTCAAAGACATTGGCGCCCTTGCCGAAAAAGAGCACGAGCTCTTTGCCAAGGAACGCATTGCCAATATCAGCAACCAAGTAGGCTCGTTTGGTGAGATCAACATTACCGACCCCAGCTCCAGCAACTCCGAGCTCGTGACCGCACTCCTCAAAGAGCTCGCACTCCCCATGGATATCGATATCGCAAACAACTTGATGCGCGGTATTGAGGACGCCACCTCAGGGTTATCTAGTCCCAATATGACTGCCGATACGTTTGAAGCTTTAGCTATCCTCTATCGCACCGGTGCTCGCCGCACCCCTCCAGTCTCTCCCAGCAAAACTGCCACGATTGTCGCCGACATGCCCATCATCGACCACGGTCCCGCCCCCAAAGAGGACCTTTCCTCCGAAACTTCAGTGAAGGAGGATTGGACCAAGCCCAAGATCTTCTCCGGCAGTAAATCTAACTAGATTCCCTTTGCAGATTATTTTAGGATCAGATATGTTATGGTAAGTACCATGAGCAAACACGTAAACCCAATAAAGCTAACGACTCAAATCATCGTTATATGTGCATTATTCCTCCTTTTACTGCTCGCTTCACCCCTATCACTACTTTTAAACCCAATACTTGATCCTCTCTCCGCATCAATAATTAGAAAAAGCGTAACTCAAACTACCTGGAAAGAATACTCGAACGAAAAAATGGGGATTACTATCCAAATACCAGAAAACTGGAACGCTAGGGAGATGATAGACCCAAACCCACTGCAGGATTATAAAGTTATGATCGATACAGACAAATATGGAAGTATTTTAGCCATTAGCCAGCCTCATCAGAAAAGAAACGTTCAGCATGACCCGACCAAGGACACGGTCGAGATCAACGGTAAGTTGTTTCTCCATACAGGCAAGGCATATACATATCTTGGAGAAGAAAAAACTATTAAATTTGTTCCGATTTCATTTATTGGCTATAGAGATGGTCACCAAAAGTCGCAGCAGGAGCTATACAACATTGCCGATCAAATAATAAAAACTGTACACCTCAACCCATAAACCTAGTCCCCATTGCCAGATTTGCTCTTATCCTTTATAATCACCTCCATGCTAAAGACCGACAACAAAACCTCTATTATTAAAAAATTTGCAACTACGAAAGGAGACACTGGTTCTCCCGAGGTACAGATTGCCCTCTTGACTGAGCGCATCAAGGAGCTCACCGAGCACTTGAAGCTTCACAAAAAGGACAATCACTCTCGCCGTGGACTCCTCAAAATGGTGTCCAAACGACGTCGTCTGCTCAACTACCTCCGCGGGAGCGTAGTCGAGCGTTATCAGACGGTGATCAAGAGTCTAGGCCTCTCGAAGTAA
Source organism: uncultured Pseudomonadales bacterium (assembly GCA_964493295.1). Lineage (GTDB taxonomy): Bacteria > Patescibacteriota > Microgenomatia > UBA1400 > UBA12108 > CAJAUT01. The sequence goes on from CAZBML010000056.1 coordinate 3,410, forward strand.
CCGGTTAAAAATCTCATGAGAAAAATTACAAAAGTGTCAGTGAACGTTGGTGGTAGGGATTTGGTCATGGAGTACGGCAAGTTCTCCGAGCAAGCCAATGCCGCCATCCTCATTACTTATGGTGAAACAGTCGTGCACGTCACAACCGTCATGGGCAAGTCCGATACTACCCTTAGCTATTTCCCCCTTTCCGTTGATTTCGCCGAAAAGCTCTATGCTGGTGGCAAGATCAAGGGTAGTCGCTGGGTCAAGCGCGATGGTAGGCCATCTGATGAAGCAGTTTTGAAAGGCCGCATCATCGACCGCTCCATTCGCCCGCTCTTCCCCAAAGCCGTCAAACGTGATGTCCAGGTTATTGCGACTGTCCTCTCAGCCGATGGCGAGAACGACGCCGACATGCCAGGGCTAGTAGCCGCCTCGGCCGCCCTGACTGTCTCTGACATTCCCTGGGAGGGCCCGATTGCCGGGGTCCGCGTCGGCATGATCGATGGTCAGTATGTGGCCAACCCCACCTACGAACAACGCAAAAACTCCAAGCTCGACTTGGTCGTAACTGGTTCCGCCGAAGCCATCGTCATGGTCGAAGCGGGAGCGAATGAAGTCACGGAAGCCGAGACCCTTGGTGCCATGAAGTTCGCCCACGAAGAAATCAAAAAAATCGTGGCCGTTATCAATGATTTGCAAAAACAGATCGGCAAAGTCAAACAAGTATTCGAGGAAGTAGTCACCATCCCCACTGAACTCCGCGAAGAAGTAGCCGGCAAAATTCGTGCTGACTTGGCCGCTAAACTTGGCGTCCTTGGTGCCGAAGATGGTCTAATCGAAGGATTCTTAGCTTCCCTCAAAGAGGAATATGTCGAGAAACTCGATGGCAAACAGCTCTACGAAATAGTTCACGATGTGCTAGCCGAGGAAACTCGCAAAATCACGATCGAAAAAGAACTTCGTATCGATGGCCGCAAGTTGACACAGCTCCGTGAGCTCGAAGCCGAAGTAGACATCCTACCCAGGCCGCACGGCTCCGCCATGTTTAGACGTGGTCAGACCCAGGTGCTCTCGATTGCCACCTTGGGAGCTCCTTCCCTAGGCCAGATTTTAGAGACCATGGAATCCGAGACCGTTAAACACTACATCCATCACTACACCATGCCACCTTACGCTTCCGGTGAAACTGGTCGCTTTGGTGCTCCAGGTCGTCGCGAAATCGGCCACGGTGCTTTAGCTGAGCGTGCTTTGGTTCCTATGCTCCCAGAGGAGATCGACTTCCCCTACACCATCCAAGTAGTATCTGAGGTGATGAGTAGCAATGGTAGTACCTCACAGGCCTCAGTCTGTGGATCCACCATGGCTCTTATGGCCGCCGGTGTTCCACTGAAAAAGCCCGTTGCCGGTATCGCCATGGGGCTCATGTTTGACGGCAAGAAAGCCGTAGTACTCACTGATATTGCTGGTATCGAAGACCACGTCGGCGACATGGACTTTAAAGTCGCCGGTACCAAAGACGGTATCACTGCGCTCCAGATGGATATCAAAGTGAAGGGTATCTCTTTCGAAGTCCTCGAAAAAGCCTTGGCTCAAGCCAAGGTGGCGCGGCTCGAGATCATGGACGTCATGCTCAAAGCTATTCCAGAACCTAGGAAGACTTTGTCTAAATATGCCCCCAAGATCGTCCAGTTCGAGATCCCCACTGACAAAATCGGTGAGGTCATCGGACCAGGTGGCAAGAACATCAAACTGATCATGTCCGAGACTGGTGCTCAGGTTGATATCGATGATTCTACTGGCGTAGGTAAAGTCACCGTCTCTGGAGTCGATCCAGTCGGCATGGACAAAGCTGTCACTTGGATCAAAGGTATGACCCACGTAGCCGAAGCAGGGGAAGAGTACGACGGTAAAGTCGTCCGTGTCGAAGGATACGGTGCCTTCGTCGAGTTCTTAC
>CAZBML010000057.1:0-5285 GCA_964493295.1 uncultured Pseudomonadales bacterium
GGCTACTTGTCTGACCTGAGATACATTACTCATAATCTACACTATACTCGTTTTTAGCTTTTACTTCTTTTTCGCTCACTCCCACAATCTTCTCAAACTCGTCTCGCTCGAGCGACTCTTTTTCCATTAGCGCTACGACAACTTTATCCATTATCTTGCGCTGATCTTTCAGGATTTTCATTGTAGTTTTCTCACAGGCATTTACGATCCTCTTTACTTCGCTATCAATCTCGGCTCGCTTACTATCAGATACATCGGTTGGCTCCATAAAATTGCGACCCCACTCCGAGAATCCTTCTTGTGGCCCAAAATCAATCGGTCCCAGTGGCGACATACCATAGTCAATCACCATTGCCCTTGCGATCTTGGTGACGCGGTCAATATCGGAGCTAGCCCCAGCCGTCAAATCATTGTAAATCAACTTCTCTGCCGCCCGGCCTCCCAGGAGGGTACAGATCTCTTCTAGTAGCTCTGTCCTAGTGCTCTGATATTTGTCGACCGCAGGGGGGATCATGGTAAACCCGAGCGCGCGCCCACGGGAAATAATCGAGATGCGGTGGACTGGATCAGTATGTGAAAGGAAATGCGTGGCAATGGCGTGGCCGGCTTCGTGGTACGCCGTCATCTTGCGATCTTCTTCGCTTTGGATACGCTTTTTCGATGGGCCCATCTTCACCTTGGTCGCCGCCTCTTCGATATCATCAAACGTTATTTCTTTCCTATTTTCCCTTGCAATCAATATCGCCGCCTCGTTCAACATATTCTCGAGATCAGCACCGGTAAACCCGACCGTTCTCTTTGCCACCGAGTCCCAATCAATATCACCCACAAATGGCTTGCCTTTTGCGTGGATTGCCAGCGTTTTTTTGCGGCCTTCAATATCTGGCATATCTAGCGATACCCGCCTATCAAAACGGCCAGGTCGCACTAGCGCTGGATCGAGCACGTCAGGCCTATTGGTTGCGGCGAGCACCACCACATTTTCTTTTACGGTAAAGCCATCCATCTCGACTAGTATTTGATTCAAAGTTTGATCACGTTCGTCATGGCCACCCATCGATCCTGCTCCACGCGTCCTCCCGATTGCATCAATCTCATCAATAAAGATAATCGATGGACTAGCTTTTTTGGCGGTATCAAACAAATCACGTACACGGCTAGCTCCCACGCCCACGAGCATCTCCATAAACTCAGATCCAGCCATCGAGAAAAACGGCACTCCTGCCTCGCCTGCCACCGCTCTCGCCATCAAGGTTTTACCTACTCCGGCCGGGCCAATTAGCAGTACTCCGCGGGGAGTCCTTGCCCCTACTTTGGCATATTTGTCTGGATTTTTCAGGAAATCAACCACTTCTTCAAGCTCAACCTTCGCCTCGTCTACTCCTGCCACATCGCTAAACTTGACGTTTTGCTTGCCTTTGGCAAACAACTTCGCTTTAGATTTGCCCATCCCAAACATGCCTCCTCCACCCATCCCGCCAGGTCCCCCTCCTCGCATCTGACGTACGATCATGACGAAAAACAAAGCCATGAGCAAGAACGATAATACATTCAAGATCCCCCCTAGCTTGTCCATAAAACTGCCATTCTTCACTTTAAAATTCACCCCTGCAGGATCAATGTCGTATTGAGTCAATAGTTCGGTAAACGTCCCTCCAGTTTCTTTGGTGCTAAATTTCATCACTTGCGCGCCGTAATCCAAGATCACTTGATCACCAATCACTTCAACGCTCTGCACTTTTTGCTCGCGTATATCTTGCATAGCCTGGGAGATCGTCACGTTGAGATCAGCAGTCGCGCCCGACATCCACGTCATCATAGCTGGCACAAACAAAAATAGGATCAAGCTCCAAACAAGCATCTTTTTGAGATCAAATTTGAAGCTCCACATCTTAACTTCCTTTCCTTTCAACTCAGGCGGTAACTTTGGTGTTTCAACCTTCTTTGCTTTTACCACTGTGTCCCTCCGTAGCTCCCCATCATAATATTGCGAAGGGGGATATCAGACATTCTACCAGAAAAACGCATGAAAGTAGTTGGTGAGCAGATTGGGTGCAGGAGTATTTTGCAACCAAAAAAGTTTACGCAAGCGCTCGGCGCGAGTTCGAGGCGGCTCCGCACCAGCGGAGAACGCCGTCTTTTTTGAGCAAAGTACTCCGAACCCAACAACTGCGAACAGTCTAGTGGAACTCGCTCCCTACTTCTACTTCCTCCCCCACTCTCACAATATACGGTTTCCCGTCTACTGTGTCGCACGCAAACAGCATCCCCTCCGAGTCACCAAATGGAGTCTTCTTGGGTGCCAAGTTCACCACCCACATCGTCTTTACCCCCACCAGGTCCTCGGGGTTGTACCACTCTTTAATCCCAGAGAATATCGTCTTTTGTCCTATCTCACCCCCAAAATCGACTCTAAACTGAATGAGCTTGTTACTCCCCTCCGGCACCACTGCTTCCACAATTTTCCCCACCCTCACCTCAATCTTTACATAATCGTCAAAATTAATTATTGGTTTCATATTCCTCCAAACCCCATTTTTTCTTTAACTTCATCGACCGTTACACGCGCAACGACCCTGGCTCTCTCTGCTCCATCGCGTATAACCTGATCAATATATTGAGGTTTTGCCACAAGCTCAGCTCTTTTGTCTTGAATTGGCTTAAGCTCTGCATATATTGCCTGTGCCAGCTCAACTTTTAGATCGCCATAGCGAATCCCGCTCGTTGTGTACTGAGCTTCGTAGTATTTACGCTTCTCTTCACCTTCAAATAACTCTACGAACTTAAGCAGATTTGAGACTCCTCCCTCAGTTGGAACAGTCGATCCTTTTCCGCTATCGGTAGGAGCGCCGGAAAGACGTTTTTTGATAGTCTCCAAGTCATCAGTCAAGCTGATTGAGCTCCCTTCCACACTTTTGCTCATTTTGCCCACTCCCAAAAGGGATGGTACATAGCGGGTAGTTGTTTGCAAACTCTGAGGCTCGGGGAAGTCCATACCATACTGATCGTTCATTTTGCGAGCGATTTCTCGTGCTACTTCCATGTGAGGTTCTTGATCCAGTCCAACTGGGACCACTCCTGCCTTGTAAAGCAAAATATCTGATGCCATCAAAATTGGATAGTTGAGCAATGCCATAGTTACATTATCGGGGTATTGTTTCGCTTTATCCTTAAAAGTAGGAAGATGCTGCATTCTCGCCACTGTCATGACTGATGAAAAGTAAAAAGCCAATTCTGCGTGTTCTGAAACCATCGACTGAAAAAATAGAGCAGATTTATCAGGGTCTAGTCCACATGCCATATAGTCGATAATCACGTCACGTCGCTTATCCCCAAGCTCGTCAACTTTATATGGTGTTGTAATCGCATGGACGTCCGCCACCATATAAAAAGTCTCGTAGTTAGGGTCATTTTGGAGTTGCACCATACCCTTGGCAGTTCCCAAGTAGTTGCCTAAATGGAGTCTGCCTGTTGGTCGCATTCCTTGTAGCACTCGTTTTTTCATAATTCCTCCGTTTTTTATATTGTACCTGCAATTTGTTTTTCTGTGGTGCCCGCGACATAGGCCACGGGCACCACACATGTTTACTCGCCCAATTTTCCTTCCAAATACTGCTCGTAAGCTCCAAGGTCCAGGAGTCCATGACCTGAGAGGTTAAAGAGAATCACTTTTTCCCTCCCCTCTTCTTTGGCTTGCAAGGCTTCGACCACCGCGTGCTTGACGGCATGGGCAGACTCAGGAGCGACCACAATTCCCTCCGTCTCGGCAAACATTTTAGCCGCATCAAATACTGGTTTCTGATCATAGGCCACTGCCTCGATCAATTTCTTATGATAAAGAAATGACACCATTGGTGAGTCCCCGTGGTAGCGCAATCCTCCGGCATGGATGGGAGAAGGCACAAAATCCGCTCCCATCGTATACATCTTCATGCTCGGCGTCATCCCCGCAGTATCACCTGAGTCATAGCGATATTCTCCTTGGGTCAACGACGGACAAGACGTCGGCTCGACCGCCACGACTCGCAGATTAGGAGATTTGCCCTCCAGTTTCTTGGCGAGAAATGGGAAGGAGATGCCGGCCAGATTGCTCCCTCCTCCACAGCATCCAATCACGACGTCAGGGTATTCACCCTCAATAGCCATTTGTCCAATTGCCTCCTGACCAATAATGGTTTGGTGGAGCATGACGTGGTTCAACACACTCCCAAGAGCATAGTGAGCCTTAGGAGTTTTTACTGTTGCCTCAATTGCTTCGGAGATTGCCATCCCCAAACTGCCCGTGGTATCTGGGTCTTTGGCCAAGAATGCTCTCCCAGATTCCGTCTCAGTCGACGGACTGGCGACTACGGTCGCACCATACAAGTTCATAATTGTCCGTCTATATGGCTTGTTTTCAAATGAGGTTTTGACCATAAACACTCGACACTGCATCTCAAACATTTTGCATGCCAGCGCGAGCGCTGTCCCCCACTGACCAGCACCAGTTTCCGTGACCAGCGTCTCTATCCCCTCTTGCTTGTTGTAATACGCCTGTGGAATAGCCGTGTTTAACTTGTGACTACCCACGGGAGACACGCCTTCATATTTGTAATAAATCTTGGCCGGAGTATCCAAGAATTTCTCTAGCCGCCTCGCCCGACGTAGCGGACTAGGCCGGTACATAGCGTACATCTCCTGCACTGCCTCAGGGATTAGTATCTCTTTTTCGAGTGACACCTCCTGCTTTATTAGCTCCATTGGGAATAGAGTCGCCAAAGATTCCGGCCCGATGGGTTCACCCGTTTTTGGGTCGAGCGGTGGCGGTGGCAACTCCCCCAAGTATTTCTTGAGATAATAGCTCAAGTTCAAGTAACTTGATGGTCTTTGTTTTTTGGTTAACACAGTATTTTTCATATTTCTCCTTCATAGATTATTTAAATTGGCATGTTTAGTTTCGCCAATACTCGCGTCCTTTAGTCCTTAATTTGTATTTATTTTTTTTCATATTTCTCCAACAAAAAAGCCCTTGCACATAGACCACAACAATCTGTGATCGACGTACAAGGGCCTTCAATTAGGCGGTACCACCTTGATACTTTTTCTTACAAAAAACCCACCTGTCGGTGGGATAATCGCAAGAAAACTCTTTCTCTGCGAGCTTTATCCTTTCGGCAACACTCGTTGCTGTCTGTTTACGGTTTCGCCTCCGTATAGCACATCTCTTGGGGAGTAGCGCTATCTGCTCAAGGATTCCCAATCAAATCCTCGCAACGCATTGATTCGATTAAAGCGCAAGAATACAG
>CAZBML010000058.1:0-1638 GCA_964493295.1 uncultured Pseudomonadales bacterium
TCAGGTATGCCGACCACGTTTGGTCAAGATGTAGTCCTGCCAAAAAGTAACTAGGTACATACAAGCTGGCAGATGTCCCAAGAATTTTGAGTACAAGTTTGCGCATAGTGACTTGATCTTATCATAAAGTGAGATTGATTTGGACTCTTTGAGTTTGGCCTGGCCGAAGGGAGGTATGTAGCCTAGATCTTTGTGAAGTAGAGAAACATTGCCTGTGTTCACCAAGTAACCATCTTTGAGTTCGTGAGTCGAGATAGCCTCTGGGGTTGAGGTGGCAATCTCGACACTCAAGTACTTTTCGGTTGGGGTAGATTTGTAGGCTCCGGCAGGTAAAGGATAGCTATCTTCCTCTCCGTGACGGACAAAAACTATATGGCTAAAGTCTAGTTTAGAAAAATAATCTATCCCCCCAGTAGTATTGCCCCAGGTAGGATCAACACTAACCCAGACGTTGCGAGTATTATCGTAGTACTCTGGCCAAGCATGGAGTATATCGGTTGAGTCGCTTTGTGGTTGAACTTGAGTATTTTTGGTATAGCCAAAACCGTTAATTTCTCGGGACGGGACCTGTAACGCACGTGCTAGGGCGACAAACGAATCTGTAAACTCTGTGCAGAGTACATTGCGAGGATTGGTCAATGCTTGTTGCGCACCCTGGCGTGCTGTAGAGGAGCTTTGATGACCATAATCATAAGTAAAGTTTTCTACGAGATAGTGATAAATATTGGCAGGAGTTTTGAGTTGCGAGGCTAGATCAGATACGACAGGAGAATTGTGAGGCCAGTATTTGGAGTGGGGCGTTTTTTGAAAGTTGGTTTGGCTGGGGTCTATTAATTTTGGATATGGGTAGACAGTGACGTAGAGATCTGCCGTGACCATGAGCTTGTCTTGAGAGTCAATCTGATAACGTGCGAGCCAGTTACCATCTTTATCTAGGTCTATGCTCAGTGGTTTTGGTGAAAGAGAGTTGAGTAAGACTTTTTGATAAGCAGTATCTGGAGGGAGCGCGAGCTCGGATAAACCATTTTTTAGCTCTTTGTTTTTGAGTTCGTATTTCAAGGTCAAATGATAAGTAGCCGAGTCACCAAAGAGGAGTGAGAGCGAGTCTGTTTGATGGCCAGTGAATGTATAAACTTGATATTCACCTTCACGGGTGACATTGCTAGCTGAGGGAGAGATAAGGGCTGTTTGGCCTTCAACTCCTGCAATTTTGACGATTCTAGTATAGCTATCGGCTTCATTGGCCTTAGCTAGGCGCGGAATATTGACGGTCATAGTCTGACCAATTTTTTCTACTACGTCATCTGCTTGATAACTGAGCTTGATGGTTTTGACTTGATCTTTGCCGATTTTAGGTCGATCCAAGGTCAAGTGAATCGTAGTAATCCCATTTTGGGTCGCAGTCGCTGTAGTTAGAGGTCCGATCTCGTCACTAGCCTCAAGGTTTTGGAGATCTACTCCGCTGGTTGCGAGAGAATACTCGGTAGCATAGATATGTGCAAGGTTATTTTTTAGTGAGATTTGATGAGTAATCGTAGCTTGACCAGACGGGTAGAGGATATATTCTGAAGTCCAGGTTGTGGCAAACTCTGAAGCCGCCTGGGCTCGCCTAGGCGAAGCCGAGAGGAGTGAGAAAAT
>CAZBML010000058.1:1648-3407 GCA_964493295.1 uncultured Pseudomonadales bacterium
AACATTTTTTCATAGCTTGTAGATTATCACATACTGTAGGAGTAGCGAAGTGGGCTTGACATGCGGGGAATATTTGGGTAAATTGGAGAAAACCCGCCTCCATAAATATTTCGGCGAGGTAAAGGAGAGAATATGCCAATCACATTGTACAAAAGACAAAAACAGATCGTCGATTTTATTGGCCAGTATATCCAAAAATTTGGGACCTCCCCTACTCTGCAAGAAATTGCAGATTCGCTTGGCGTGTCTTCCCTAGCTACTGTACATGAGCATTTGCAGACCTTGGTTAAAAAGGGAGTAATCCGTCGGTTCGAGGGAGCTGTAAGGGGAATTGAGTTGCTCGATCAAAAAATTGGCAATGCTCTCGAGAGTGTGGAGCTCCCAATCTTGGGTTGGATTGCGGCTGGGTCTCCTATTTTGCCAATGACTGATCCAAACGCGACCCTAAAAGTGGCTTCGTCGATGCTGTCGGGCAAGAAGCGTTCGTTTGTGCTCCAAGTACGCGGTGATTCGATGATCGAAGAAGGGATACTGGATGGCGATTTCGTCGTGATTGAAGAGAAGAAAGAAGCAAGAGATGGTGAGATCGTCGTGGCACTCCTAGATAATGGTCTCGCGACCCTGAAAAAGTTTTTCCGTGAAGCCAGTCGGATCAGATTGGAGCCAGCAAACTCTAGTATGAAGCCAATTTATGCCCAAAACGTGACTGTGCAAGGTACAGTAGTAGGGCTAGTACGTAGATTTGGACAGTAAACTATTTGAGATGGAGAGCTTTGAGAAGCTTGGCGATGATGTTGTCGTCCTGGCGTTGCTTGTAGAAAAAAATGGTCAGCACAACGAGTAAAACAAAAATGATCAAGTAACCGATTTTTTCTACGCTACCGAGTCCTTCGTTGAGCGATTCGAGGGCATAGGCACTACTAGCTCCTAGATAAAGGTAAAAATAGTTGCGAATTGCGTAGCCTACCGCTGTAGTCCAGAAAAAGGTCACGAGGTTGATTTTGAGTAAGCCAGAAATAATCGAGACAGGAGCGGTCGGGATGATGGGGATGGCGCGCAGGGCCAACATAACCAAGTCGTCTTTCCAACCACCAGAGAGCTGACTGCCGAGCTTTTCGACTTCTTTGTGAGTGACGCCCAAGAACTTGCCAAATTTGCCTAGGACTAGATCCTCGGCTTTGTCTGAGACGATATAAACAATGTAGGAAGCAACGGTTTTGGCTAGAGACCCAATGATGGCCAAATATACTAGGGTCAGCCAATGAGAGCCACTAGCGGCCGAGAGGGAGCCAGCCAAAGTCATGACTAGCGGGGAAGGAATGGGGGCGATAATCTCCTCGATTGCGGCACCAACCGAGACAAAAATAGGTAAGGGAACTGTTTGGGAGATTGAGTGTAAATACTCTATAATAGGCGTAAATAATTGTGACATGAGGAGTAGTATACATGTTTGGGACGCTTTATGTAATTGGTACGCCAATAGGGAATCTAGGCGATATTACTTTGCGCGCGATCGAGACGCTCGAAAAGATCGAGGTTTTGTTTTGTGAAGATAGCCGAGTCACTGCGAGATTAATCAACGAACTGATTGCGAAGAAATTGTTAACAAAAAAACCACGATATGTTCCATACAACGAGTTCAATGAGGATCGAATTTTCTCACAAATCGTCGAGATGGTGGGCCGAGGTGAGCAAGTGGGTTTGGTTTCTGATGCTGGGATGCCCGCGATCTCTGACCCAGGATACCGGGCGATCTCTG
>CAZBML010000058.1:3417-5171 GCA_964493295.1 uncultured Pseudomonadales bacterium
TCTCTGCTTGTTTGGCCGCGAAACAGAGGGTACAGGTAATACCAGGTCCAAGTGCGCTGACAACTGCCCTGCCCTGGTCTGGGATTGGGGGCGAAATCGCCCTATACCTCGGATTCTTGCCTAAAACTAGCGGTAAAGCCAATAAGATTCTAGAAGCTAGTAGAGAGATACTAGAAAAATTGGGAACGGGAAGGTTGGTGTTGTACGTCTCTCCCCATAGGTTACTCAAAGACCTACAACATATCAAAGGGGTGATGGGTGGCGAGACTCACGCTGTGCTAATGCGCGAGCTCACCAAACAATTTGAGGAGCGGATAGAGGCAAGTGTAGATGAACTGATTGAAAAATATACGAAGAGCAAAGTCAAAGGTGAACTAGTATTGGTTGTGTCACAACAAGGAGCGACCAGACATGGAGGCGGGCTTGTTGAGAGCGAGGAGATGGAGGATGGTGGGGGCGACATCGCAGAGACTACCACGCGAGAGTGATTTGCCCCGATTGAGAAACGAGCGTCCAACTATAAGCAGAGGGACAGGGAAAGCAGAGTGCTCGGTATCGACTCCCCCATTTTCGAGACTGATGAGTTCTTCGACGTTGCCATGGTCGGCAGTGATCAACATGGTCAAGTTGTCTTTTTGCATAACTCGCTCGTAGATTTTGGCAATACAGGTATCGACAAAGCTACATGCTTTGATGGATGCGGCGAGATTGCCAGTGTGGGCGACCATGTCGGGGTTGGGATAATTGATCACAATCAGGTCATATAGCTCTCCGTTGATAGCTGAGATTAGCTTGTCTGTTTGGGCTGTCCCTGACATCTCGGGAGCTAAATCATAGGTTGCGACTTTGGGTGAAGGGGTAATATCGATATCTTCACCGGGGAAAGGAAGCTCGCGTTGACCATTGAAATAGTAGGTGACAAAGCGCTCCTTCTCACTTTCGGCTAGCTTGAGCTGGCGTTTGCCAGATAGGGCTACTACCCGAGAAAGTGGCATCTCGACAAACTCTGGAGGAAAGGCAACTTCGACTGGCAGATTCTTTTCGTACTCAGTCATCGAGACAAAAACGAGATTGGAGGGTCGCGTGTCACGGGCAAAAATCTTGGTTGCCTGAGACTTTTCGGCTAAATGAGATTTGTGATATTTGACGCCGTAGGGATCGAATGATTCTTGGTGGTGGACAAAGTCATCATCGGACATCGTGATGGCACGGGTGAGCTCGCGCGGGCGGTCGATGCGAAAGTTGAAGAAGATGACGGCATCTCCACTGGCGATCCTGGGAGTACCCGCAAGAATAATGGGTTTGATAAACTCATCATTCTCGTTTTGGGCATGGCGGCGTGCAATCGTCGCGAGTAGATCGGTCGCTTGTTCTCCCTGGCCGTTGATGAGGGCTTCGTAGGCAACTTGGATACGCTCCCAGCGGTGATCGCGATCCATCGCGTAGTATCGGCCAACTACAGTAGCTATTTTGCCTATACCTGTTGTAGCAATCTCGCTTTGAACTTGGGCGATGTACATAGGCGAAGAGGTAGGGCCAGAGTCGCGACCATCGGTGATCAAGTGGAGGTAGACCTGATCTAGGTTTTGGGCTTTGGCTAGACGCATGAGAGCATATAAATGTTCGTTGCTAGAGTGGACGCCCCCCTGACCCACGAGACCGAGCAAGTGGAGGTGAGAGTGATTTTTTTTGGTGTGCTCGATGGCTTTAAGAAAGGCTTTGTTGGACATAAAAGAGCCGGAGGAAATGGACAT
>CAZBML010000059.1:0-2845 GCA_964493295.1 uncultured Pseudomonadales bacterium
CCTCCTCGACGTGCAAGGAATCGACAATCTCATCGGTCTCAAAGTCTCAGTCACCGGCACTCTCTCACCCTCCACAGATTCTTACTCTCCGATGTCCATGGTAGTTCAAAAAATTACTGTAACAGAATGATATGAAAAAAATACACAAGAAGAAATTCCACTTAAAATTTTTTCATATTGTCTTAGCCCTGCTCATTGTTACAGGTCTTGCCTTTTGGGGCTATTCACAATTGTCTAGCGGTGTCTTGATTGCTGGCGTAGATGGTGGCATGGATACCCTCACAGGTAAATCGGAAGGTGGAAACACGGCCGTTGTAGAGGAGAAAACCTTCAAAGAGGGTAAAGAAAAGAACGCAGATGAAAAAGGAGTGGCCTATAATAAAATGCTAACGACAGCATATGAAAACACAAAAATTCGATTTTCAAACTTACGAGGAGCTGGAAAGGAACAGGAGGCTGAAAAAATCTGGGACGTTTTTTATGAACAAAATACTCAAAATCAAAGTCCAGAGAATTTTAAAAAAGACTGTGTGGATAGAGGGGGAACTCTTACTCTAGACGGAAAAGGATGCGTAAATAATAATATTGCACCATCAAACCCGGTAACCACCACGATCAACTGTAATGTTACCTGTGCTACGATTGGTTCTCCCGTCTGTTCCGGTAGTTACGTTATGAGTGGAGCTGGATGGTCAGGCGGAGCCAAGTCATCCGGTGGGAGTAGTTCTAGGGAATCAGGGACAACTGATCGAGAATGTATATTGTGTGGCGCCGATGGCAATTACTCAGGAAGTGAAAGTTGTGGATACTTACTAGAAAAAAATGCACCCGTGGTCCTAGCGCCAGACATGAACTCAGACGTATTTGGTGGAATTTTTGCAGGGTCTACAACAGGATCTTGCTTCGAGAAAAGAGGTGGACGTTTCGTCCAACTACCATTCGGATCTAGGGGAGAAGGTGGAAATTCAAGTAAAGTTTGTGGAGCCAATGGTGCATGGGTCGACAAGCCCCAGCTATCAGCGGCAGATCAAGCGAAGCTAGATCAAGAAGCAAGGGCTCAAGAATTTGCCGACGCCAAACGAGCTTGTGAAGTAGATAACCTCAATGTTTATTACAAAAAGACTGATGGGTCATTTGAATGTATGTCACTTGCCGCCGCGCTCCTTTTGGCAGGTCAAAACAACCCACCAGTGGGAAACGATTGTGCTAAAACCGCCTCCTGCTCCAAAACTGATTGTGAAGCAATCGCAAAAACAACAGGTCAAAAATGTACCTTGATTCAAGGTACTGGAAATAAATACGGCCTAGTGGATAAAGATTTCACCGGTGGACTCGGAACCTATTCCGCAGGTCGCCCCGATTCGCTATCAAATACTACCTACAAAACATTAGAGGATTGTGAAAAAATTAAAAGACCAGGAGAAATGTGCTCAGAATATACCTATTCTGGAGTTAGTAGAGGTTATCGCATATCTATAGATACATCTTCAAAAAACAATGTAGATAGAAAAAATTATGTCAAATACATCTTCGGCTCCACTCCTCAATCCCCCGCCAATCCAACCTCAGAATTCCAAAGCCTCAGTGAGGAAGAAAAGGACAAACTTGAGAATCCGGATCAGGCATGGAGTAATTCAAATCCAATAAATATTCCTATGGACGATCAGTGTCCAAAGGGGTCTATTTCCAAAATTCACTATAAAGACGCTACTCATCCAAAGAATACATATGACTGTTTCCCTCCAGATGTCATCGACACAAATGGTGCTGGATTAACCATGTGTAACTGTAATCCGGGATATAAATGCAGTGAGAGTAGAAATAGAAGCCAGTGTGTTTATGATCCAGATAGCCCGGTAAACACCAAACCCAAAGATAGATCTCTCGAAGCTGGGGCTAGTTGTGCAGGCAAGGGATCCGACGACTCTTGTATAAGTGGCGACTGTAGATATCTACGGAATCCAGCTACTGACACGAGGGCTTGGACGTGTATGGCAAAAAGTAGTTTTACTGATAATATTTTAAACCCAACCAATGGAAGGGTATTAAAAAGAAAAAATACAAGTACATGTCGTAAAGATAGTGACTGTGCTAGTAACTACTGTGCAGACAATAGTCTCTTGGACAGTCTATTTTCATTTGGGGCTGATACATGTGAAAACAATCCTTTTCAGTCATTTCCCTCTCAAGAAACTTCTAGCCAGACACCTCTAAACACTAGCTCCAACCCTACCGCTCCACAGGTAGCCCAAACTGGTACTACAGCTCTAGATACCGGCCCACTTGTATCTAACCCAGTCGTCTCCAATCCCGCCGGCCAACCGGCGGCAAATGTATCTGATAGCAATAAAGTTCTCGCCGTTCCACCTCCGACAGGAAACACAAATCTAAACACCAACTACTCAATCATCATGCAAACAGGCGGCGTTGGAGGAATAAATATTAATATCAACAATGTACCCACAGAATGTAGAGATAAATCTGGCAGAAAGATCCCCTGTGATACGACTATGCGCACAAGTGGTTGTGGTCCATCGACACTGGCCAACTACTTACGTTTAACTGGGAGGGTTGACCCTAAAGTATCAGATGCCGATCTCATTAATCAAATACTGTATGATGACAACCTCTTTATTAATTGCAGTTCCAATGGTTGTTCAACAGGCTCAGATGCTATTTTACAAAAACTTCAAGACAACTACGGTGTCGCAGGTGCATTTGACAATATGGCTTCTAATAAAGTAGTTACCACAACAAGCCCCGAAAACTATTCTGGTTACTTAACCTACCAGGCACAAGCGGTCGAACCCACCATTACCTCTGCCAAAAACCTCGACAACAACGC
>CAZBML010000059.1:2855-5160 GCA_964493295.1 uncultured Pseudomonadales bacterium
ACAACGCCTTATTTGCCTGTGATAAGGGTACCTGCTACGCCTACGACTCATACACTAGCGATGATGCAAAGCCTAAAAAATGTCAATTTAGCCAAGATGGTGCTAGCCTTAGCTGTGGAGATAGTATTTATAAATTAGGTAAGAACAACGACACAATACCCTCTAGTTTATATAAAATTCCCAATTAATCAGTCTCGATCATTTTGTGTTATCCTATTCTCTGATATATCAAAAAGCGGAGGATATTTTATGGCAACTACCCCTCATTTCAAACGTGTTCTCCTCAAGCTCGGGGGAGAATCACTCCTTGGCGACCGGGAATACGGCATCGATCCCCAGGCGGCCAAAGAGGTCGCACAAGAGATCAAATCTGTTCACGAAACCGGTACCCAAGTCATTGTAGTCATTGGCGCAGGCAACATCTTCCGGGGCATCGCTGGGGCCGCCAACGGCATCGAGCGCTCTACCGCCGACTACATGGGTATGCTGGCGACTGTCATGAATAGTTTAGCCATCCAAGATGCACTCGAGAAGATCGGGGTCGATACCCGTGTCCAGTCAGGTCTCGAGATGCCAGCTGTGGCAGAGCCCTATATCCGCCGCCGGGCTATCCGCCACATGGACAAGGGGAGGGTACTGATCCTCGCCGCTGGTACTGGTGCTCCTTACTTTACAACCGATACTGGCGCCGCCTTGCGCGGGCTAGAGCTTGGCTGTGATGTGATCATGAAAGCCACCAAGGTCGACGGTATCTATGATCGTGATCCCAACAAATATCCAGACGCCAAGAAATATGCCGAACTTGGCTATATGGACGCGCTCAAGGACAGGTTAGAGGTTATGGATACTTCTGCCTTTGCCCTCTGTATGGACAACAAGCTCCCCATTATGGTCTTTAATTTCTTCGAAAAAGGCAACGCGAGAAAAGCAGTCTTAGGTGAAAAAATCGGAACTATCGTAAAGTAATTTCGAAGTCCTGCCGTAGCCTTGGCGAAGGAGGACCAAGCGGGCAGTGATGGGAGAGAAGATCGGCACCCTAGTAAAGTAAATCCTAAACCCTAAATCTTAAACTTTAAATAATCTAATAATTTCGAATTTCCAAAAATTTGAATTTATTTAGGATTTAGAACTTGTTGTTTAGAGTTTACGCCTATATATGCAGTCGGGTTCACCGCTTTATTCCCTTCATAGACCTCAAAGTGCAGATGTGGCCCAGTCGACCAGCCAGTCATCCCCACAGTCCCGATCTGTTGTCCTCGCTCCACTTTTTCACCAGGTTTTACGCTGACTAGATCTAGATGGGCATAAAGGGTCGATAGAGTCCCCTGGTGAGCAATGCGTACAAAATGGCCATATCCGACCAACATTTTCTCGACCTCGATCACTACTCCGCCGTCCATCGCCAAAATATCTGTTCCACGTGGGGCACGCAAATCAATCCCCGCGTGCAAGGCATGATAACCCTGAGACATCCCCAGAGTTTGTCTGACCGGGAACTGGTACTGGGTGCTTGTAGTGACCACTAGATCCTGAGCCTCTCTCTGTCCTTCAGTTGTGAGGTTGTAGTCAAACGCATGTGTAGGATAGGTCACAATCGACAGGGCCATAGCCATGCCAGCCATCTGCATCCCAAACACACGCGAAAAAGTCTGTTTATCAAAAATTGCGGCTTTATGCCAGGTTTTTCTCATATTTAGGGTTAACTTAGCCCTGAAGCGTGTGATCCTACCAAACTTTCCCTAAAAGTCAATACTTATAGGTCAATAATCCAGGCTAGAAAACTCAAAATCCAGAGTAAATCCTTCATATATATCAAAGTATATCAAAATAGGCCTATTTTCTAGTTCCTAATTCCTATATACTGAAAAAGATGAAATCTTTTTCTATCAATGGCTTTGGTCGTATCGGCCGCTTATCTCTGCGTGTCTGGTGGCAGTACCACCGCGACTCACTCCAGCTCGGCGCCATAAATACTTCTGGCTCTATGGATATCGAGGGATGGGCACATCTCCTCAAGTACGACACCACTTATGGTCTTTTCCCAGGCGATATATCCTACGAGAAATACCAATCAGCCAAAGAGGTCACAGATTCTGATCCCTTGCTCGGATACCTTATCCTCAATACTTCGTACCGCATCCCCGTTTTCGCTCAGCGTGACCCAGCCAAGATCCCTTGGGGCAAACACGCTATTGAGGTAGTAATCGAATCTACGGGCGCCTTTACCAGCGAAAGTGGTGCCAGACTACACCTTGCCGGTGGTGCCAAACAGGTCATTATCTCTGCGCCAGCAAAAGGAGGGGAG
>CAZBML010000060.1:0-5124 GCA_964493295.1 uncultured Pseudomonadales bacterium
ATCTGATCAATCATCCCAAACTTGCCCATCTCCCCCTCATCCTCGAAGTCCCAGGGTTGGAAGGCATGGGCCCCGACAAAGCCAACATCGACCGGGTTAAAAATTTGCTAAATCTATAAGGAATGACAATATGTTCCATTATCAACAAAAAGAAATACCAATGGATCCACAAATTATAGCTAGCATTATTCCCGATCATCTTAATAAGATTTTGGTTAGAATTGCTAAATCACATACAAATATTAAGAGTGTACTATTATCTGCCTTTGAAGGTGATATTCCTCCCGCTGAAGAGAAAAAACAATTAAAGTATGACCCACAATATTCCATCTTTCATCCTGCCGATATTCTAGAAAATCTTGAAGCAAGTGAATTTCCGGCCAAAGACACCGAGAATCTCAAAAATGAATTAACAAAGCTATTAGAAGAAACTTCAAATTTTGAAGAGAAGGCTAATGCAACGCCCAGAGATTTAACTCTTTATTTTAGTAGTTTTCACAAAATCAGATCCACAAGTGGACGTCAGGAATTATCAGGCTCAGGAAGAGATAAGGCATGGATATCTTTAACTCAAGAAGAACAATTATCTCGTAATCCTGAGCTATTACAATTTTTATGTGGAGCCATGGCTTTCCATTACATTAACGAGGTAGTTCATCCCAAACCTGATAGTTCCATAGTAGGACTCAAGGTTAAATATGAGTTTTGGCGCAAACAATATAATCAATTTACCAAAACATAAAAAATCAAATTCGCCTGTTACAATATCCCCATGTCCGATTTACGCAGTCGCCTGGACGACTTAAAAACCAAACTCCGTCTGGATGAAATCCATACGGAAAAACATGCCATTCTCAAAGAAATGGAGGAGGGTGATTTTTGGGGCAAACCTGATGCACAAAAAAAGTCCCAGCGATTATCCGAGATCAATGATCTCTTAGATACCCATGCCGAAGTCAGTCGATCCATCAGTGATGCCGAGACCGCCGAAGAACTCGGCGACGAGGTAGATAAATATATCGGCATTGCCGAGTCGGCGCTTGCTAAACTCGAAATGCAAACCTACCTCTCCGGTCGCTACGATGGCTTGGGCGCCATCCTCTCTATCCACGCGGGCGCGGGAGGGACCGAAGCCATGGATTGGTCCCAGATGCTCTATCGTATGTATCTACGCTACGCTGAGCGCAAGGGTTGGGCCTACGAGGTCATCGACGAGACTCCAGGGGACGAAGCCGGGCTCAAATCCGTAACAGTCAAACTCAAAGCCAAAAATGCATATGGTTTCCTCAAGCGCGAGCAGGGTACCCACCGCTTGGTTCGCCAAAGTCCTTTTAATGCTGATAATCTGCGCCAAACCAGTTTTTCGCTTGTCGAAGTCTTGCCTGCAGTCGAGGAAGATACTCCGGACGTTGTCGTGCGGGACGAAGATATTGAGTGGCAGTTTTTCCGCGCCGGCGGACACGGTGGTCAAAACGTGAACAAAGTATCTACTGCCGTCAGGTTAATCCACAAACCCTCAGGGATCGTGATTGTCTCTACCCAGGAGCGTTACCAGCAGAGCAATCGCGACATCTGTATGCGCACCCTCAAGGCCAAACTCTGGGAGATCGAAGAATCCAAACGTCTAGCCGAGATCTCTGCTGTCAAAGGAGAGCACCGCCAAGCCAGTTTCGGAAACCAGATCCGCAGTTATGTTCTCCATCCCTATAAGCTAGTCAAAGATGTCAGGACTGGTTGTGAAACTAGTCAAGCAGAAACCGTGCTCGACGGTGACCTCGACGACTTTATCCAGGCTGAGCTCAAAATGCTGATCTAAGATACCGTGTCCCTCCGTAGCTTTCAGTGAAGGGGGATGGTATAGTGGGAAAAGTCGATTATCTTAATTTGGAGGATTTATCATGGATGAACTCAAGCAATTTAATGTTACCGACACTGTAGAAACAAATTACACTCTAATGGAGGAAAAAGTTATGGAACCAGTCAAAAAATCTAAATTTATCCCTGTTCTCGTGATTCTTGGGATTTTACTTGGTCTGGGGACTGGTTTTTATTTTGCGCAAAAACAACTCCTGCTCGCTGGTGGGCAAACAAATCAAAAATCTAGTGCACAAACACTCAATAGTAGTACCAACGTCAAAGTAGGAGATATCTTTGGCTCAGCCGACGAAAAAACCTTTCGTGACCAAGCAGAAGGTATCCTAATGGCAGGCGGGATTGATGGAGAAGGTAGTCATCACCTAGAGCGTGGTGACAACAAATCTCAATGGGTATATGTAACCTCTTCTGTGGTCGATCTAGATCTATTGGTAGGCGATCGAGTTACAATCTGGGGAGAAACGAATCAAGGCAAAAAAGCTGGTTGGCTCATGGATGTAGGTCGCCTCAAAGTCCAAGAGTTAAACGCGGCTCCAGCTGAGCCTACCGCTACCGGCGGCCAAGATTAAATCTAAATTATGATAGTTTTTGACAACGTCACCATCTCTTTTCCTACAGGAACCAAGGCGCTAAAGGATGTATCATTTGCCATTGGTGAAAAAGAGTTTGTCATCGTCGAGGGACATTCTGGTGCGGGCAAAACCTCAATGATGCGTGCAGTCATCAAAGATCTCCCACTGAGCCACGGCAAAATAGTCATTGACGGAGATGATATTAGCAAAATTTCGGCAAAAAACTTACCCCTGCTTCGCAGAAAGATTAGTGTTGTTTTTCAGGATTTCAAATTGCTTATGGATCGCACAATTGCAGAAAACATCGACCTAGCACTAGACATTATTGGACTAGATATCTCTACAATTACCAAACGTCGGACGGAACTCCTCGAGCTCACTGGCCTCAAAGGTAAAGAAAATTATTTCCCTGTCCAGTTATCAGGTGGAGAAATCCAAAGGGTTGCTATTGCTAGAGCTCTTGCTCCCGAACCCAAGGTGTTGTTTGCAGATGAGCCTACGGGCAATCTTGATGCCAAAACAGGTTTAGGCGTGATCAAATTACTGCAAGATATCAACGAAACCGGCACCACGGTAGTCATGGCGACTCACGACCTAGAGCTAGTCAGGGATCTCAAACTCCGCCGCTTACGTCTCGATCACGGTGAGCTGGTGCATGATTCTGCCCAACATCATCACAAACACAAAGTTGAGGACGATTCCACAGATAAAACCAAACCTAAAGAAGACAACATCGAGAAAGTTTGATAAATTAGAAATTGTAAATTATTTAGGTTTTAGTATTTAGAATTTAGGATTTAGAACTTAGGATTTAAAACTCTATGTCTCACAAAAACACTGTCTTCAAACATATGCGTCGGACCCCGATCCAGTCCATGGCAGCCATATTTATGACCGCCGTCACATTTTTTATTATCAGTGTTTTTTCATTAGTTGTTTTAGGCGCACATAGCATGTTAGTTTTCTTTGAATCTAGGCCACAGGTCACAGCTTTTTTCCGTGATACAGCCATCGAGGCTGACCTAGATATTCTCAAAAATAGTATTACCCAAACAATTTCTGTCGAGAATATGCGCTACATCTCCAAAGACGATGCCTTGGGTATATACCGCAAACAAAACGAGGACAATCCTCTCTTGCTCGAAATGGTGACCGCAGATATTCTCCCCGCCAGTTTAGAAGTAAGCGCCAAAAATGTCGCTGACCTCGAATCGGTAGCAAATATTATGCAAAAATCACCGGCAGTCGAGGAGGTCGTTTTCCAAAAAGATGTGATAGATACTCTGCGCAAATGGTTGGGAGGTTTGCGATTCACTGGTATCGTGCTCTCTGGCTTACTATGTCTCGTCTCTCTCACAACAATCGTTATGATCTTGGGTCTCAAATTTACCGCCAGAAAAACAGAGATCAATACCCTATCACTCCTTGGTGCTACTTCTTGGTATATCAGGGGTCCCTTCGTGACAGAGGGAGTTATCTATGGTTTGTTTGGGGCTGTAATTGGCTGGAGTATGGCATACCTTATACTTCTCTACCTGACACCCAACATCGTCAGTTTTTTGGGTGAGATTACCCTCTTGCCTGTTCCAATCTGGTTGATGCTCTCCTTGCTAGCTTGCGAGATAATTCTAGCGTCGTTAATCGGAGCGTTTGCGAGTCTTGTAGCGACCAGGCGATATGGTCGATGAAAAAGTTATTTTCCATAGTTCTCACCCTAGTATCTAGCATCTATCTTCTCGCATCTCCTTTTTCTACAGTGCACGCCGCTGTTTGTGGTGAAGATGTTCCAAAAGATGAGGGGTCATTAAAGACGTATATTGAGGATTGCAATTCGAAGCTTGGAACTTTGGCCGGTCAAAAACAAACTCTCGCTCAAGCGATAGATTATCTCAATACCCAAATCAAGCTCACCCAAGCAAAGATTGCTACAACCACAACTCAACTCGACAAACTAACTCTCGAAATATCTGACTTGAATGGAAGGATAGATAGTATAGATTACTCCCTCGACGATATTACCAAATTGTTTATCTCTCGTGTCAAAGCAACTTACATGCGTCAATCGCGCTATGAGACCGCACTAATTTCCGAAAGTACTGGCATCACCTCCATTTTGCGCAACATCGAATATACGAAGAAAGTCCGCGATCACGATCGATCAATATTAATTTCTCTCGAAAAATCTCGACTAGATTTTAATCAGCAAAAAGAGTTGAAGGAACTCAAACAAACAGAAATAGAATCTCTAAAACGAAAGCTAGATGCTGACAAAGCCTCTTTGTCCGCTCAGATCGCGAGTAAAAACAAATTACTATCAGAAACAAAAAATGACGAGGCTCGCTACCAACAGCTCCGCTCTAGCGCCCAAGCTCAACTGGCCGCCTTTACCCGGTTTGTCACTAGTCAGGGCGGTGCTAGTATTTTGTCAGGTACGACCAAAACCGATTCGGGGTGGGGGACTTATTACAATCAGCGGGATAGTCAGTGGGGCAATCAATTGTTACCTGGCTCTAGCTACACAATGGCCAACTCAGGATGCCTCGTAACATCGATGGCTATGGTTATGAGTTATTACGGCAAAAATGTCACGCCCGGTGCCATCGCCAACCAGTCCGAGCTTTTTTCCTTTGGTGACTTCCGTCAGGGTAGTTGGAATATAGGAGGTGTCTCTACGAGT
>CAZBML010000061.1:0-5099 GCA_964493295.1 uncultured Pseudomonadales bacterium
CGTCCAACCCGTCGAGCTCAAAGATCCCGCGCTCCCCGAGTCTATGGTGCGCACCATGGCCAAGCAAGCCGAGGCCGAGCGCGAGAAGCGCGCGACCATCATCAACTCCGAGGGCGAGCTCATGGCTAGCCAAAACCTGGCACAAGCCGCCAGCAAACTCGCCAAATCACCTGGGGCCTTGCATCTGCGTACCCTCAACTCTATCAACGACATCTCTAGCGACGCGAGCAACACCATCGTTTTTGACGTCCCGATCGAGGTCCTCAAAGCCATCGAAGGGTTCGGTAAGAAAGGTAAATAAATAACACTTGTAGGTCGCTTAATCAGAAAGGTTGGCAGATAAAATTTTGGCGACACTATTATTTTTCCTTTAAACAAAGCACGCGACGCGAAGCGGGCAAGTGTTTTGTACTCAATCCAAAATAATACCGGAGACCACAAATTTTTGTCTGACAAGCTTTTAGTCTATGAACTTCTTTGATAAAGTCTACGAGCTCGTTCGCAAAGTCCCGGAGGGCAAAGTCACCACCTACGGCGAGATCGCTCGTGCCCTGGGCACCCGCGACGCCCGCCGGGTCGGCCACGCTCTCCACGCCAACCCTAGCGGAGACACCACGCCCTGCCACCGAGTAGTGACCAAAGATGGTAAACTCTCCGAGTCCTATGCCTTCGGTGGTTCCATCGAACAGTACGCCAAATTACAGGAAGAAGGCATCACTTTTCTAGATCGCACTCACGTCGATTTGTCCAAGCACCTCTTTCGGTACCCTTAGTTTCCAATTCTCATCCCCTTTTCTCATCATCTCCCTTATCTTTATCCCCTCCAATTCTTCTCGATTAAATAGTCCAGATTCCACGACTTCATACCCCTCATCTTTCATCGCGTTTAGCGTCCACACATTATTGGACACTACCACGTCAAATTTCCCTGCTCTTTTTTTTATCTCACTCACCCATTTTTTATCACTCGGATTATCAGGGCAACTAACAATTTTTGCTATCCTATTCTGCACACCCAGCCCCATCACCACACTGCATACCATTTGTTTACGTACTTTGTATCCCCACGGATTGCTCTCTGTTCCACTTTCCTGACTACTACCTACGGCAATGGTTACTTTATCCGCAATCTCCAAACATTTCTCTAGACTATACAAGTGTCCTTTGTGAAAGGGCTGGAACCGACCGATAAACAGCGCCACTTTGTACTGCATAAACTCTAATTCCTAAGTTCTAAATTTTAAATAAATCCAAATTTCATAAATTCTAATTTCTCATTTGTTTAGGTTTTAGAGTTTATGGTTTAGGATTTTATTTTAGATATCCTAGTGGATCCATATTCCCACTACTCGTCCTTATCTCAAAGTGCAAATGTGTGCCCGTAGAGCGCCCTGTTGACCCCATCTGACCAAGTGTAGCTCCTCGGTTGACTCTGATCCCAGTCGTCACAGCAATGCTCGACATATGCGCATACAGTGTCTGGAATCCATTCCCATGATCTACAATCACGTGATTGCCATACCCAGAGTTACTCCATCCAGATACCACCACAGTTCCAGAGTCAGCCGCCAAAATCGCTCCCCCATCGTGGTTGGCGATATCCAAACCTTTGTGGTACCACCGGAATGGTTGGGTGATCTTGCCAAAAGCAGGCCATACAAAACTCCCAGACGCAGTCACGGACCCTGCATCTGGCGTGAGCACTCGTGCGATATTGGGAGCGCTCGGGGCTACCTCGTCGCTCATGATTCCATCAGGCACGATCAAAGTCTGCCCAGCTACGAGCGCAAAAGTCTCATCATCCGAAAATGTATTCATGGGGAAATCGACTATACCCTGTGCATCTGTCTGGAATTTCTTGGCAATCGAATAGACCGTATCCCCTGGCTTCACTTTGTATACCACCCCAGTCACAGGTGGTACTTTTACCACCACTCCTGGCTTCACTTTTTGCCAATTAATGCTTGGGTTTGCCCATTTCAAACTATCAATCGATAGATCAAATTTTGCCCCAATCGAAGAGAGTGTATCTCCTTCCTTGACGGTGTACTCACTCACTTGGTTCCACGGTTTCTCCGATTCTAGTGTCACAATTCCTGTCGAGTCGAGCGATACTCCCAGCGAGCTCGTACTAGGCACAGACTCTCCCCTACTCTCCTCTTCGGTAAAGCTGGCTTGCACAAACCTAGGCCCAAGCGTCACCCCAAAAAAGATGATCGCCATCATAGCCGAATGCAAAAATGGTCTGGCATACTTACCGCGCTTGTGGTACAGCGCCCCGGCCACGATATCTTTACCCGCTTCAAAGCGGAAAAATACTCGGTAGGCGTGCTTGGTCACATATCGCCACAGCTGTCGATTAAATTCCCTAAATTCGGCATAACCAGTCAAATCGCTCATGCGATAGCTATCCTACCAAATTCACCTCTATGTGGCAAACAAAATTACCCCTCTTTGAGCATCGCCAAGAATTCCTTGTTGGACTTGCTCTTGTTTAGCCGCTCCACGAGGACCGAGGTGCGCTCATCATCATTCAGCATATCTAGCATGCGCCTCATCATCACAATGTTTTGGTAATCCGAGCTCGAGAACAAGAGATCTTCACGGCGAGTACCAGATTTGTAAACATCAATCGCAGGGAAGATACGGCGTTCCGAGAGTCTGCGGTCTAGGACCAGCTCCATGTTGCCCGTACCCTTGAACTCTTCGTAGATCAGCTCATCCATACGGGATCCGGTATCCACGAGAGCTGTACCAATGATCGTGAGTGAGCCTCCATCTTCCATTTTGCGGGCGGCGCCAAAGAACCGCTTGGGTGGGTACAAAGCCGCTGGGTCAAATCCACCCGACAGCGTCCGTCCCGAGGTGGGGATAGCTAGGTTATACGCACGAGCTAGACGGGTGACTGAGTCCAGCAGGATCACGACGTCCATCCCTAGCTCCACTAGCCGCTTAGCCCGCTCTAGGGCAATCTCTGCTACGCGGGTCTGGTCTTCGGCTGGCTCATCAAAGTTAGACGCCGCACACTCCCCTTTCATCACCGAGTTTTCGGTCACTTTTTCTAGGTGACGGCGGATATCGGTGACTTCTTCGGGGCGCTCACCAATCAGTACTGTCATCAGATGGATCTCGGGATAGTTTTTGGCTATACCAGTCACCATGTCTTTCATGATGGTAGTTTTGCCAGCCTTTGGTGGAGCCACAATCATTCCGCGCTGACCTCGACCTATCGGGGCCACGAGATCAATTACGCGGTTAGACAATGGTTGTGAGCCCATCTCGAGCATAATTTTCTGAATTGGATAAATTGGGGTCAGGTTGTGGAACTTGACGCGTTTGTGGAGCTCAGTTGGCGACTTGCCATTGACCTTGTTGACGGTCACTAGTGCCCAGTATCTCTCATTATCCTTGGGTTTACGCGCAGTACCCTCGATATAATCACCCGATCTCAGTCCGAGCCTCCGCACTACCATTGAGGACATATAAGCATCGCGCTCAGTTGGGTGAAACTGGGGACGGATCACTGCGTGGCCGTCGTTTGAGTCGTCGAGGTATCCTGCAATCGGCTCCACATCGGCTCCAGATACTGGCTGTGGATTATAAGCATGTCGTGGCTGGTAATTGCTCACTGGTTTATCTTGGTTATGCCCAAAGCTACGGTTCATTGGTCTACTACCATACCCTTGCCTGTTGGTACTTTGCATTTGTGGGCTCGGGGGGATCACGACAGGTGCCTGTACCGGCGTGACTGTTTCGCTACTTGGCTGTACTACTTCCTTTTTCGGCTCAGTCACACTCTCTACTGGTTTTACCAAGGATTCTTCCTTTACTACCTCTGCCACTTCTGTTTTTTTGACACTTTTTGCGCCTGGCATATCATCTCCTCAAATAAAATAATTTGTGCAAACTTCTTAAATCTTAAATCGAAAATCTTGAATCAATTTTTCTGGGAACAAAGCATAGTATGCCATGCCAAACGTCGTTCGTCAACTAAGCTCGTCAACGATCAATTTTGCCACACTCAAAATCTTTAGTTTAGGATTTAGGATTTTGGATTTAGGGTTTGTCGCGCTTTGCGCGACCGTATCCGTCACGACGACCTCATCGATCTCACTTTTCTCTAGCTTTTCCTGTACCCCTGCCACATACAAGTGGTGGGTCGCCGCCACCGAAACGCTTTTTGCCCCTTTGTTCTTTAGATACTTGGCTGTCTCCATCATCGTCGAGCCCGTCACAATCATGTCATCGACGATAATTACGGACTTTCCCTTGACCTCGCCAGACATCGCAACCACCTCCACTTTGCCTGTCTTCAGATCTCTGCGCTTATCGATATAGGCAATTGGTACATCTAGCTCACGGGCAAAGTACGCACTCGACTTCACCGCTCCCTCGTCGGGCGCCACCACCACCCATTCCCTCGACTGATCACTAATTCCTACTTCCTGATGCCTAATTTTATTACGGAAGTATTCGAGGAAAATGGGTTTAGCCGACAGCTCGACCACTGGGATATCAAAAAACCCCGTAATCGCCCGATTATGCAGGTCAAACGTAATTAGTTTTTTGATTTTAGTAGTTTGTATTAGCTGGGCGACCACTTTAGCCGCGAGCGACTCCCCTGGCAGGAATACTTTGTCTTGTTTCGAGTATCCCATCCACGGGATCACCCCTACTAAATTGGTATATCCATCTCTGGAGAGTGCATCACTCAGCAAGCAAAACTCGATTAAATGTTCATCTACTGGCACCGACAGTGACTGTACGAGTACTGCTTTACTATTCCCTAGGTGCTTACTCCCATCACCCACCCTTACCCTTCGCTCACCATTCTCAAAAACGGTACTCTCTACGCTCCCCAGCCCATACTTTCCGATCTTAGATATTTTTTTCGCCAAACCCTTATTTGATAACCCGCTAAATATCTGCATAAAACTATTCTAGCGTAATTCTCTCAACACGTCTTACGTGCTTATAAACAGAATGGAAGGGCTATGAGCCCTCGCCTGCATCGCTTATGCGAAGCATTACGGGCAGGTGCCCTACATGCACAATATTGGGGGATTATGAGCCTGCCCTATCTCACATATCCCCCAATA
>CAZBML010000062.1:0-5090 GCA_964493295.1 uncultured Pseudomonadales bacterium
ACTTTGAAATCCTCTGGACTTAGCTCAAGATGTGTTAGAAGTTCTAATCCAGTTGCCATAGTTTCCTGCTATGTAGGAGTGGATCGATCGTATTTTCGTGGTAATTTGTCATAGGTCTTATGTTGTTTGGAATTAGGGAGCTAGGATTGAGAGACCTTTGCCCGCCATATTTTTGAGCATAGTGATAATGAGATTGGTCATGACGTTGACTCCTTTTGAGGCTGACAAGCTAGTTTTGAGTAGAATACCAGGGAGAAATTCGGGGGCGATAATAGTGGAGGCAAATACGCCAATGACAGCACCGATTGTGACTATGTCTTTCATGGCTTCCAGAATATTATCTTCTGGGTCTAGTCTGGTAATATGTTTGAGAGCATCTTCTAGTTTGATTGCGTAGGCATGAGTAATTTTGTCAGAAACTAGACTGTTTCTGAGGGCATTGAAGAAGTTGCCACCGTCATCTCTGCCGATACCACCCACGAGGATGTAGGTATCACCCTGATTATCAGTGAGGAATATATTGTTTAGGGGCAAGGCTTCTCCGGGATAGAGCTTTACCCCGATGCCATTGTTATCAATATATGGCGTAGCTGTTATATCGTCTTGGAAAGCTTTAAAGCCAAGCGAACTCAGGAGTTGTCCAAAATCAGTACCAGATAAGTCATAGAGGGGGACTGGCTCACCGGTGGCAAAGGCCCAGTTGAGTTTTCCTACATCATCTAGTTTATGATTTAGACCTGCTTCGTAGTACATGCTGAGCATGGCGGCCAAGAGGTCGGGGTGGCTCGGGAGGATAGCAGAATGGAGCTCGGGGTTGCTTTCGATGAGTCCACGAAAAAGTCGATTGAAGAATACAGCTGGTGGGGTAAGCCCTAGTTTGGAGTAGTATTTAGTATGATCTTTGTATTTTTTGATAGTGTCAGTGACATCTGTGAGCCAACGATCTGGGCGAGGGAATGTTGATTGAAGGGGGAAGGCTACGTCTCTAAACTGCTTTGCTAGTAGAACTAGATCGGGGTGTGGTTGGGCAGGGTCGTTTTTGTAAGCAATGCTCCAAGCTAGTCTGATGTTGGGTTCGTTTTGACCTAGTTTTGGCGAGCCAGTGAAATCGTTGGGGATGAGATGACAAGTCATTTTTTCCGGGTTGTATTGATAAACGGCGACTTGATCACCGAACGCGATATTGTGGATCTCTGTCAGTTGACGACACTCTTCTGCAGTGGCGACTGGGATCCAAGAATCTGGTTCGGTAGCCGCTAGATCGAATGGCGCAGGAAAATTGTGGTTGTAGATCACCCCTGGTACTTGATCATCGTGGGTGACATAAATGGTATTGTATGGCTGACCAAAGGCGTCTTTGGATACTACGTAGTATACTTTTGGTTGTGGCGCTAGCTCAAAAAATTCTTCATTTTTGACGTGTTCGAGTGTTTTTTGTATGTTGGGATCGACTTTGGGGATGAAAATACAATCCATAGTTCCGGAGGCAACCATAATATCTCTCAGCACCGTTTCACAGATTTGGCTATCCCGTGGCGGCTGGTAGAGAGCGCAGTGTAGATCGGCTTGAGTCTCGAGAGGTAGCATGGGAGGTAGATCTGGTGACTGATTACCAGCCTCTTTAATGAGATCTACCGTACCGATAACAAATCCGAGATAGGCAGGATCGGCCAGCTCGGCAATAATCTGGTTACGTACAATGGGATCTAAATCTCGTGAATACATTAGATTGTGGAGGAGGGCGCCGGCGATAGTTCTGGATTGCTCATCAACTAGCCAACGAGGTTGGAGATAATTCTTTTCTTCTTCGAGCTTGGCTCGAGCGGTATCGGTATGGATTGAGCTTCCAGGTACGCGGAGGGGTTTCCAGACTACTTCATTTGGGCGGTATGGATCGTTGCGGATTGCTTCCTCTATACGGATAATTTTTTCGTAGCGAGATAAAACAGTCCCTACAACCTCGGCCGCGGCTTGGTAGTTGGCGAGCTCAAATTGATTTGCGGGGTTCGCAGAGGGATCCCAAAGGCCAAGATTTGAGGGATCTAGTTCCACGACGCGGTATTGATTTTGATCGCCAAAGTAGGTGATCCTCTGGTAACGACTGTCGTCGTCTAGTCGAAAAGGAGAGGTAGGAAACTCTAACCCTAAGCCGTAGAATGGAAGATAGCCAGTCAGATCGCCCCTTCCTGGCTGACCTTCCACGCATGCGCTGAGTGCAGTGGCTGCGACCCCCATACTAGCTAATTTTAAGAAATCTCTTCGACTTAATGTCATAGTTAAAGGTTGATTATAGGATAGGTGTCCAGTATTGATTATTTATAATTGCCTCGCATTGTTTGCAGGCGATTTTTTGCAAGAATGGATGGTTTAAAACCACTAGGGTTGAACTTGCTCAGAGCTAACTTGTCGCGATCCCATCTGTAGCCTGGAGTTGTTCGTTTTACTGCTGTAGGTATTGGCTCTACTTTGGGGGAGCTGACTTGCTCGGTCGAACTCCAGATAAATTCGAGTGGTAGCTGGACGACCAAGAGGCCAGCAGAGTAACTTGGGTCAGTAAGTGCGAGGGCTTCTCTGAGTGAGGCTGGCATAGGTTGTTGAAAATCGAGTGGATTGATTGCAAAGATACCAACATATGATTCTTGCAGACCATAGGTGGTTTGGGTTAGGATAAGTTTGGTCCCGAGATGTCGAAGTGGCACTCCAGAGGGGATGTCGACAGGGTAGGTTGTCCCATCGGTTGTAATCAGATTACCAGGAAGAGTGATAGGGTTGAGGTTGCCATAGTGTATCAGATTAACTAGTCCTGGGTGAGAAGGTAAGTTTGGTAGATATGGTAGAGCTACACTCGCATGTTTTGGAGCCTGATGTTCTACCGTATGATCGAGGCCAATTAACTGACGCATCCGCAGTAATTGCTCGTCCATGGCTTTGTCGGGGATGCCATTAACGAATGTGTGAGGAGTGAGTGTTGTGTTGCCTAGCTTACTCTCGATTGTAAAGATGAGGAGTTTGCCACTTTGATCTAGTCCGACAATGGTTGAGGTATCGTTTGGATGAATTATCTCTGTCAAGAGTTTAAATGACTGTTTGACGGTACCTGTCTGACAAGAGAGTAGTTTTGGTGGATATGGGTATTGGTCTTGGCCGATAATTGATTTTATCCAGGAAGGCAGATTGTCTTTGAATTGGCCAAAATCAGTCGTATGACTCTCGAGGCTGTTGATTAATGTGAGGATGTCAGAAGGATTCCATCCAGGTTGAGTGAGAGCCATGTATATTGCTATGGCATCTGAATTTTGAGGATCGACTTGTAAGATGGAGAGCTTTTCATTTCCCGGACAGAGGAAGTCGTATGAGATCGTATGACTGCCTGCAAACCTAGGTTCGGCTGCTGCTGTGTCTGCTGATAATATTGATTCTATTTGCGTAGAGATATCGGGTTGGGGCGAAGATAGCTGTAATTCGGACTCGGTCGCAGGAAAGGGAGATTCTTCTTCAACCGGTGGATAGGTGAGAGGAAAACGATCTATGGCTGTTGTTGGGATTGTGAGGTGGGGATAGGTGATGGATCCTTCGGATAGTTTGTAGTTGACGGGATCGTCCATTGGATTGTATAGGTACTGGGTGACTCGATCCCCGTTTTCAACTGCATCATTTTGTCTGGCCGCTCTGATTACATTGGATAATGGGACGACAATTTCATTTATTCCTTCCCCAAAGATGATAAAAATTTGACCCTGAGTATTTTCGCGGTAGCGGACGATAGCAGTCTCTCCACCGTCGGGAGGACGAAGATTGACCTGATGTAGCTCACCATTTTGTCCAGCCATGGTGAGTGTACGAGTTTCGCGGAAATTGTCATAACAGCTGGCTGAGGTAAGGAGATCATTAAATAAAACGTTGTCTCTACTAAATACTCCCCCGCTTGTGACTGGATTGCTAGCTACACCTTCTACGGCACAGACAAGATCTCCATTGTATCCGCTCCCAGGAGAAGGCTGAAAGTGAAAGATGCCCCACGTTTCTCCGTTTATATCGGATCCTCTAATCTTGGCAAAGGTGGTACTAGGACCAGTTAGGTCCGCTGGTTGTCTAACAGATATTTCGAGATAACGATTGTCTAGGAGGTCAGTTTTTTCCTTACATACGATAGCTGTAAGATTTTCTTCTTGAGTTGTTGGGCTGGTTAAGGGGCAAACCCACTCGGTTTCGAGTGTTTGGCGATTATCCTGAGCTCGATGCTCGGCGTGGGTAGCTAAGCTACCTGAACCAGTGCCCATATAAGCGCGAAATAATTCGAGAGTTACGGCGCCTAGTCTAAAAGCACTTTCGAGAAATAACATGATGTTATATTTATATTAATTTAGTGGAAATGATTATACTCTTATAGGTCAAGTCATGATGTATTGGGTATGTAAAGAGGATCTTTTGAGTTCTAATAATGCAGTGATTTTGCAGGTAATCGGGAGATTAACAAAATCACCTACCACTTGACCACTTCGCTCGGGGTGTCGATCTGGACAAATTTGTCGGTATTGTGATCGAGGAGATAGAGGGGGAGACCGTCACGGAGCGTGTAATCGGTGAAAAGGACGCCGTCTAGATGGTCATATTCGTGCATAAATAGACGGGCCGGGAAAGAAGTGAGAGTTTTGCTAAACTCTACTCCATGCTCGTCTATAGCCTGGACTTTGATCTTTTTGGGGCGCCAGACAGGGCCGTACAGCCAGGGGATGGAGAGGCAACCCTCTAGAGTGGGGCGCTCGGGTGTGCCGCCTAGCGTGGTCTCGTCGCTCATGTCGAGGATCACGGGATTTATGTAGATTTTGACCTTTTTCTCTAGGTAGGTGACAAAACCACGGAGGTTGTAGCCGATCTGAGGGAAACTGAGACCGACGCCCTCTGGATCGTGGGCGTTTTTGATGGTATCGATGAGATCGCTAACCTTGGACTGAATCTCTGGCGTGATCTGGTCGATGGGGAGCGACTTTTTGCGCAAGATTTCGTGGGGGACTGAGAGAATGGGTTGCATGGTTTTATTTTATCACGCATAAACTATACAACTTGAAGTCTGTAGTTTGAGATGGTAA
>CAZBML010000063.1:0-4864 GCA_964493295.1 uncultured Pseudomonadales bacterium
GGCGCTGGCGCGAGGCGGCGCCGCAGAACCCAGCCTCGCTCACCAAGCTGGCCATCGACCCCTACAGTGGATACTTTTTCAAAATCATTCTCCTAGCCATGCTCTACTTTGGTCTTCGTAAGTAATCTGGGATATAATTGATTCATGAAAACAACATTATTCATGGCGACAAGTATTAACGGTTTCATTACGGGCATGGATGATGATACAGAATGGGTGAAGGATACTGACATTCTCTACAAAGAAATTAAAGAGAATGATGCTTGTATTATGGGTAGTCGTACCTATCTAGAAGCAAAGAAGTATAACGCTTTTCCCTATAAAGGAGCTATCAATATTGTACTTACACACGATCAGAATTTAATAAAGCAAGCAACAGAAGATATTATATTTACTCAATCTACCTTGGGAGAAATTATTACTCAATTAGAAGATCGTGGTTATTCGAAACTCCTTGTTATAGGGGGTGGTAAAACTAACTCTCAGTTTCTCTCGTCGAGTTTAATAGACGAAATCATTGTTGATATCCATCCCATCATTATTGACAATGGGATTAAACTCTTTGAGGACATTTTCCCACGTACCAATTTAGAGCTTTTAGATAATAAAAAGATAAACGACGGCATAGTACAAAATATATACAAAGTATTAAAGTAAAGGATTTATGCAAAAAACGATCAAACTAAATAGTGGGTATGATATCCCAACACTTGGTCTTGGCACCTGGAAGTCCCTACCCAACCAAGTCGGTCCGGCAGTGCGATATGCCCTAACTGAAGCAGGATACATCCACATCGACGGAGCCATGATCTACCGCAACGAGCCCGAAGTAGGTAAAGTATATGCCGAAGTATTTAAGTCGATCAAACGAGAAGACATTTTTATTACCAGCAAACTTTGGAATACCAATCACGCTTCGCAAAACGTCGAAGCCGCCTGTAGACAAACTCTCAGAGATCTCCAGTTGGACTATCTCGACCTCTATCTCATGCACTGGGGTGTGGCTTTTAAGCATGGAGATGAACTAGAGCCCATGCAAGACGGCAAAGCAGTCACGGAAAAAGTCTCCATCCGCGAAACTTGGGAGGCCATGGAGAACTTGGTCAAATTAGGGTTGGTTAGATCAATTGGAGTCGCCAACTTTACCACCATGATGCTCCACGATCTCATGACTTATGCCACGATCACTCCCGCCATGAACCAAATCGAGCTTCACCCCTACAATGCTCAGCAAAGTTTAGTCGATTACTGTCGTGGCCTAGGGATTGCAGTCACCGCATACTCACCCACCGGTCGCATGGGAGTCGAGCTAAATACTACTCGTCTCCACGAAGATCCTGTCGTAAAGAAAATTGCCGCCAAACACAACAAATCTGTCGCGCAAATTCTTATCAACTGGGCGATCGAGCGGAGCACCGTGGTCATCCCCAAGAGCGTCACTCCAGCTCGGATCAAAGAGAATATCGAAGTGTTTGACTTCCAGCTCGACGAAACCGATATGAAAGAGTTATCAATGTTAGATAAAGGTCTACGCTATGTCGATCCGTCTGACTGGTGGGGCATCCCGTACTTCAAATAATCATATGACAAACAAAGTTGATAATACAAATAGTGAGCATAACCCAGTTGGTCGTTTCATGGTGGGAGTCGGCGCTGTGATTGCAAACCCAGTAGATAAAATTTTATTGATCAAGCGCAGTTCCAAACTCGATTGGCACCCAGGAGAATGGGAAATCATGTATGGGCGCATCGCCCAGCACGAAGATCCTCAATCAGGTCTAGTACGCGAAGTAGGTGAAGAACTAGGTATCACCATTACTGCCGGCGCACCACTCACCTGCTGGCATATCTATCGTGGCCACGAAGAATCAGCTGAGAATGAACTAATAGGCATTACCTTCCTCGCCACCACTAATCCACTCGATATCAAATTATCTGACGAGCACGAGGAATATCGCTGGGTCACACCAACCGAAGCCCTAGAACTAATCAAAGTCGATGGCATCAAACGCGATATTAATGCATTTATCAACCTACAAGGTAAGAACTCGTAGGGTATAAAAGGAGAAACCTTATGGAATACGATCTTAAAAGTGGCGTGTATCAACACTATAAAGGAAGCTATTACCTTGTCCTTGGTGTGGCGAGACATGATGTAACTGAAGAGAAACTTGTTGTATACGTACCTCTGTATGCAGAAAAATCAGGACCTAGAATGACAGCTCGACCAATCGACGTATTCTTTGAAGAGATAGAACTGAATGGAGAGAAAATTCCACGATTCAAATATGTAGGTGCTGAAATATCAAATTGATATATACTCGAATTATGAACATTACCTGGCCATGGTCTCGCCCCAAAGATAACTACTGGATGCTCATCTTAAGCATTGCCGTCGCCCAGCTAGCAGGTGGTATCGGCTCACTCTTTACTTTCTCTGCAATCACCAATTGGTATCTTTATCTCAACAAACCATTTTTCTCTCCTCCCAACTGGGTCTTTGGTCCCGTCTGGACACTGCTCTACACCCTCATGGGTATCTCAGCATACTTGGTTTGGCGCAAATACCAGTTTGGCAAAAAAGCCAGATCATTTTGGCACGTCTATGCATTTCAGCTAATCCTCAATGCTCTCTGGTCGATCCTGTTCTTTGGTCTCAAATTTACCGGCCTAGCTTTTATCGAAATTTTGGCTATGTGGTACTTTATCGCGCGCTCTATCCAGGAAGGGGAAAAACTCTCACCTTGGTCAGCCTATCTCCTCTACCCCTATATCGCCTGGGTTACTTTCGCTAGTATGCTTAATCTCTCAATTTGGCTACTCAACTGACGATGATAATCTATCAGGTCGCTATACTCATCCTCCTTTGTCTAGGTCTAATCTATTCAACTTCGCTCATTATTACTTCGATCAAAAACCTGGCGGTTAAAAGTCATCTGGGAGCTTACGGTATTACTGCCTTTATTCTAGCTATCTCAACCTCACTCCCCGAACTGATTGTCAGTATCGTCGCCTCGATCGAGGGCAACACCAGTTTGGTCCTGGGCAATATTATCGGCAGTAACATCGCCGATTTGTCCCTAGTTATTGGTGCCGCAGCCGTGCTTGGTGGATCTCTGCAGGTCACGGGCACTGTCTTGAGCCGCGATATCTATTTAACAGGCGCAGCAGGATTTTTGCCCATCTTTTTGATCGCCGATGGCACGCTGTCTAGGCCCGACGGAGTCGTTCTTCTCGTGATATATCTTGTTATGATCGCCACGTTTTTGCGCACTCACCACCGCTCACTGGCAGTACATGCGCTCTCCCGCTCACCCATGCAACGCTTACTCGCTACGATCACAAGTAGTCATGGTAAAGGTAGTCTCCTCAAGTTTGTGTTTGGTGTCTGTTTACTCCTCACGTCATCACATTTTATTGTCCAGCTCTCTACCAGTTTAGCCCATAGCTCGGGACTTTCTGCACTTTTTATCGGTCTCTTCATTGTCGCAATAGGAACCTCATTACCTGAGCTCGCATTTGAAATCAAGGCCGTATTGGGCGGTCAAGCAAAAATGGCGCTCGGAGATTTACTCGGATCAGTAGTTGCCAACTCAACACTCATCTTGGGATTAGCCGCTATCATCCGCCCACTCACTTTGACACATCGTGGCCTACTACCCTACAGCCTTGCTATCGGCTCCTTTACCCTCATGTACTTTGCATTTATTTTATTTATTAAAACAAAAAAGAAACTAGAATGGTGGGAAGGTCTATTTCTCATCTCAGGATATGCCATTTTTGCTATCCTAGAATTCTCCCGGGCCTAACCCCTATCTTTACTCTCCACTCCCACACAGCTCACTTTTGGCTTCTACTTCTTTTATATGTTCAATGCTGACTCGCTCGGGGTTCTCTACCGGTTTCCCGATAATAATCACAATCGAGCTGTCTGGAGCAATTGGCTGGTCTAGTTCTGGTACTTCACCACTGAGCTCAACACCAATGTTCTTAAACAAATCTCCCCATTTAGCTCCACTCCGGTGCACGTGCACCACGTCACCCACGCCGTCATGGAGATGTGCCAACTCGATTTGCTCCTCGGCTGGTGATTTTTTTACATCGTGTTCAGTACAGGGCACAAAGTTCATGTACTTGTAGTCACTATAATCTTGGAGCTGACCATCGATGTAGACCTTAAATCCAGCATGGTAGTGGACATCCTCATGCTCAGCGTCAGTAGGGGTTTTGGTTGAGTATAGCCAGTTGGCCAGTATAGCTCCAACGAGCAAGCAACCCAACAGTCCTAGTTTCAAGTGTTTATTCATACCGTTATTGTATAAGATTTTTAAAGATTGACAAATGCGAACAATTCGCACTATACTATGCGAATGACTCGCACAGACGCTATCAATCAAGTCCTGTTTTCGAAGGGTTTAAAGCCATCTACGGCTAGAACAATTATTCTTCGGATCTGTATGGATAGCGATCTCCCCCTAGACGTTGACCAGGTCGCAGGCAAGCTAGGAACTAAAGCCCATCTCGCTACCGTGTATCGCACGCTAGAAAAATTTGTCAGCGCCGGCATCCTAGAGCGGATTGACTTCCAAGAAGGTAAATTCCGCTACGAATATATGCATGGTCACCACCATCATGCAGTATGTAATATCTGCGGCAAGGTTGAAGATGTAGTCGATACATTGACGGAGGTCTTTGCCATCGAAAACCGTCTTCAGCAAGAATCCGGCTTTCGAGTCACCAAGCACGCTCTAGAATTATTTGGTATTTGTAATAAATGTCAAAGGAGCAACACATATGTCTAGCGAATTGTGGTCAGTAGTTTTGGCTACTGTTATCATCAGCTCCGGCTCGTTTATCGGTGTCG
>CAZBML010000064.1:0-4818 GCA_964493295.1 uncultured Pseudomonadales bacterium
ATGCGTCCGGATCGCCTCAAATGTTTCATGTGTAACAGTAAAGCCGAGTGTTGTGGAAAACCGGATCGCTCGGAGCATACGGAGTGCATCTTCCTTGAACCGCACCTCTGGATAAAGGACACATCGTATAGATTTGTCTTTTATGTCCTTTATACCTCCAAATACGTCTATCAAACTGTCCTTTATGGGATCCCAGGCTACGGCGTTCATGGTGAAATCTCGTCGTTCGAGGTCACGGTGGATATCTGTTTCATATGAAACATGGTCTGGGTGGCGATTGTCACCGTAGTCTCCTTCTGAGCGATAGGTTGTGACTTGGACTTGATTATTATGATCAGGGGTTTCACGTGCAACATCTTCCCCTGCTTCTGGAGGCATGTTGAGTACTGTTACCGTCCCAAACGTGTTTTCGTTGACAGTCTTGAGCTCTGGAAAGGCTGCCACCACCTGCTCTGGGCGCGCATTGGTCGTGAGATCCCAGTCTTTGGGGGTCTTGTCCATCAAGATATCACGCACGCATCCCCCTACCAGGTATGCCTCAAACCCTGCTTCTTGGAGGCGGGTTGTTACACGTGTAACGAATGGGGGGACTTTAGTCTTATCCATACATCGAAATACTAGCATTATTTATCAATTGTATATAGGAAAACTATGATATAGTTGTTATATAACATGAATTCTAATGTTCAGAAAAAAATACAGGCTATTGCTCTGCGAATGCAGGGATATACCTATCAGCAAATAATGAAGGAAATACCTATAGCAAAAGGCACACTTGCGGGCTGGCTCAAACATGTAAACCTTACTCATGAGCAAAATGCACTACTACTTAGCAATATTGAGGCAAAACAGGGGATTGCTCGAGCAAAAGCAGCAGCTTCCAATAGAAAAAGAAGGGAAGAGAGGGACGCGGTGATGCGGGAAGCGGCCTATCAGAACTATGTAAAGCTTAGCGCCGATCGTGATTTTATCATAGGTCTGACGTTGTATTGGGCGGAAGGTACCAAAAAGGATGTAACCTGGAGCTTTATTAATTCAGATCCTGCAATGGTGCAGTTTATGTACAAATGGGCAATACGATACCTCGGAGTGACGCCTGAACGTATCAAGGTACGACTTTTCATACATATGCCATACAAAGATGAGAATCTTGAGTTATTTTGGGCACAATTGTTGGGTATAGAGGAGTCCAGTATGCAAAAGACCATATATAAGCCTACAGCTCATATTGTAAAGAAAAACCATTCATACAAAGGATGCGTGCGTATATACGTTACTGGTATTAAGCATCTAAAAACCACTATCTACTGGAAAGATGCTCTAGTAAATAGCCTCCAAATATAGTATAACTATCCGTATTGCACCCGTGGTGAAATGGATATCACGCCACTCTTCGGAAGTGGTTTTCCAGATTCGAGTTCTGGCGGGTGCACACTGGAATTGATTTTAATTCCAAAAAGAGTATACTTTGCAAGTACCATTTCGATAGAGATATTGACGCGATCATAGTTTAGTGGTAGAACGTCTCGTTGCCAACGAGAGGGCTGGGTTTCGATTACCCATGGTCGCACAAAGAGAAGATACTACGCAAAAAAGACCTGCTTGAAGGTCTTTTTTGCTTTCTGACCGATAGTCTCATAGACAAATCATGTCGAATATGGGGATAAAACCGTTGATAATCAACGAAACTGGGGATAACTCGGGGTAAAAGTGGGATAACGGACGACTTTTAGACTACACTGTCTGTATGATCCGTGTCTTTACTTCACCGACCCAAGCCCTTGGAGCAAAAGGGGAGGAGGTAGCGGTAGGGTGGCTTACCGCACAGGGGTTCAAGGTAGTGGAGCGCAATGCGGCTGGGAAGTATGGCGAGATCGATATAGTGGCAAAGAAGGGGAAGGTCTGGCACTTCTTTGAGGTAAAGGCAGGGAAGGCTGGTAGCTGGTTTAACCCAGCCGAAAACCTCACTCCTGCCAAGCTCAAGAAATTCCTCCTGACCGTGGAGCGCTATGCGGCACATCGCCGGATCGGGGAGTATCAGGTACAGGGGATAGTGGTGCGTTTGGGTGAAAAAGGGGACGTAGACAGTATCGAATCCATCGAACTTACCTAAGTGCTTTATTTGCCCGAGATTTTCTGCTAGTATGCTCTTACTCGACGGGCTATCGTACAGTGGTAGTATTTGCCCATGGGGTGGGTAAGGCTTGGGTTCGATTCCCAATAGCCCGACAAGGCTAAAGAAGCAAACTGCTTTGCTTCTGTTGGGAATCGAAAAGTGCGAATATACGAAGTATGAGCACTCGGCCCGAAGGGGATTCCCAATAGCCCGACAACAGGGAGATACCATACAAATCAATATCGGGCTGTAGTATATCGGTAGTATCCATGTTTTGGGAACATGAGGGCTGGGTTCGATTCCCAGCAGCCCGACAATGAAAACGAAGTTTTCATGGCTGAAAAAAGCAAACTGCTTTGCTTTTTGTCTGGGAATCGAACGCCGGAAGTATGTCCGAAGGACAACTGAGGCGGTGCCCAGACCTGTGCGTAGCAACAGAGTCGCGGGCGATTCCTATTGCACCTATCTGAAAATTTAGTAGTATAGAGAGATTGCGGGATTAGTTTAATGGTAGAACATCAGTTTTCCAAACTGAGAGCAGGAGTCCGATTCCCCTATCCCGCACCATCAAAAGTGCTGACCGTAATTGCTGCTAAAAATCCGAGTTTGTCGGAGTGTTAAAAGCATGAGAAAAGCCGTAATCCTTGTATAAAGATTACGGCTAAAAAATGATTGTTCAGTAATTAGGGAGTTTTTATAAACACAGCCCATTTCTCAATTGCCCCGTCTGCTTCTACACGATACACCCCCGACTCATTGGTAAAAGATATCCTCCATTTGTAACTACTTGTACTCCATGTCATATCTGAGGTTCCAATAGGGGATAATTGTTCATTTGAATGCACCATTTGTACAATGAACTCACGAAGCGATATAGAGCCGGTATCGTTGTATGTGAGAGATGAGAGCATTCCTTTTTGCCAGTCTCCTATACACCCAGCGCAGTCTTCAAATTGAGCATTGCGACTAAGAGTGAGCCTGTACGGCAAGCCGGTCATATATCCCTTAAAGGAAAACTCAAAAACTTGAGCCTTAG
Source organism: uncultured Pseudomonadales bacterium (assembly GCA_964493295.1). Classification (GTDB taxonomy): domain Bacteria; phylum Patescibacteriota; class Microgenomatia; order UBA1400; family UBA12108; genus CAJAUT01. Next base: position 3,153 of record CAZBML010000064.1, read on the forward strand.
GGCCGTCACCTCCCATAGTTTTACCTTCGTTGGTTATTGTTCCGATTAGCGGTGTTTGTAGTGCCCGGTATACATCCTCGTCTGAGGTTAATACGGTCACCTTACCTTTACAGCTTGTTACTGCAAGACAAATAACGGTGCATAAGAAATATACTATTCTTTTCATATCTTTGATTTTTAGTGGTTACCAGAAATCCCTTTTACAGGAGCTTTGGAAACCACTAAAAACTACTCAAAGAACTATACTTGATTTGTCAATGCATCTGTGCTACTATTTAAATTGATAAAGCACATTCAAAAAACCTAAATAAAATCAAAATGAAAAAGACATTTTTGGTATTTTTTCTTGCCATTTCAGTATTGACACATGCTCAAAGTGATAACTCGAAAAAGCTTTTCCAAAAAGTTACCGCTGGCACTGTACTCGGAAGTGTTGCCAGCACCACCTTTTCTGGAAACGAAAAACCTTTCAGTTTGGGGTACAATCTATTAGGAAATGTTACGGTTGTTACACCAAAAACCTATCACAACATTCTGTATGGGTTTGCTGACAACAGTCTGCGCTCACTGAATGGGTATTTTCTCAAGAATAATTGGGACACGTACCTGTTGTACGCAAAAACATTGCATACAGATGGCAATTATTTGGGATGGGGTATCGAAAAGATGCTGAAAGTTGAAAACAAAGGCGAAGGGATTAAATGCTTTCTCTTGGCCGAAATTGGCACAGATTTTAAGGGCACTAAGATTTTATCCTTCGGATTACTTATCAGTGTTCAGAATAAACTCTGGAAAAGAAAGTAAATAGGATACAAAGCGTTGATTACAATGGAGGAAACTGTTGCTTAAAAAATAGGGGGTGTGAACAATAGTAGCACCCCTTCATTATTCAGTTCATAGCTTCTGCTGTGGGTTGATTGTGAAATCTATCGTTCATTCAAAAAATTAAACAAAATGAAAGTTACCTTATTATTCTGGGGTTTATTATTTTTATCGAGCATTACTTTTGCTCAGAATTACGGCATAAAAGATAACGGCCGGCGTAAAGTGCTCACCGTCAATGGTGAAGATTTTATTGGGAAAAGGCAGGAGCTCTGGAAAATGGAGAAAAATCTTGCCCCTCAGCCAACTTCTTCGGAACTGGTACTCCTATCAACAGTCGGTAGTACAACAACCGATGTGTGGCAGTATTTTCTGTACAGACTTATTGATGGAAAATGGGAATATATTACAACCTTCCCCGGCGGTACTGCCCCAATCGTGACTTTGGATGATGGATTATTTACCGCATTCCAAATGAGCGGTAATGAACAGATAAACTACCGCATTGATGAGATTACCCTCACCTCATACCCATCTCAAAGGCGATGGGAGTTAAGAAAAGTAAGATAATAAACCATTGAACACGCCTCATACCACTCGAAAGGGTGGTATTTTTCATTCAAAAACGCCTGTTTAGATAAGAGTATTAGTTTAATAGATTTATCCCTATTACTATTTCTTAGAATTTTGCCCTAACGTAATGGTTTGCCCATTGTTATTTACCACCTGTTGCTGGGTATTTGGAGCAGGAGCGGGTGTTGGAGTAGGTGGTGGGGTTGGAATGTTCTGCACTAAGTCTGTGAGATTATCTTTTTGCATGCCCTTAGTATACCAGCTACAGATT
>CAZBML010000065.1:0-4640 GCA_964493295.1 uncultured Pseudomonadales bacterium
GCAAAACAATTGTGCTCGTCAGTCACAATATGAACTCGATTCAGAATATGTGTACAAAAGTCGCTTATCTCGAACAGGGTAATCTCAAGTACTTGGGTTCCCCCAAAATTGCCATCAACGCATATCTCTCAAACCTTGCCGGCAAAGATCAAAAATATCTAGAAAAACTCAAAAATCGTCGTGGTTCAGGAGAGATCAAGTTTACTAATTTTTACTATCAAGATAGCGCCGGGCACAAACGTCAAACAGTCAGATCGGGAGAAACCGTCTCTTTGGTATTTGAGTACAAGCGGTCCATAGAGATCAAGTCTAGCGTTATTGTCAGCTTTAGTATTACAGATATGACTGGTTACTCGCTCATTCTCCATCGTACCAATTTTATGAGTCAAGACTTCGCTTCGCTCCCCAAGCAAGGCAAAATATGCTGTACAATCAAAGACCTACCCTTAGTCGAAGGACTTTATTCTGTCGGAGCGCAAATGGATCTAGGTCAAAATCAAATCCTCGATGCTCCCGGTCAACTAGGTTTGCTAAAAGTCGAAAATGGGGACTTTTTCCATACCGGTAATCCAGGGTTAGCGAATCATAGTCCTATTCTCGTGCGAGGAGAGTGGTCATTGCTATGAACTCCAATTATCTGGCCAGAGTTCGCGCTAGATTGCTCGAACTTTACTATCTCAAAATATACCGCCGTCCATTCTGGATCAAAGATCGTATGGGTCTTGTATACAAAAGAGAACTGACCGATAATCTCTACGACTATTTCCTCCACCACGGCTACAATGAAGTCAAAGAGCAATTATTGATCAATCAGTTGGTTCAGACAGGCGATGTCGCAGTAGATGTTGGGGCCAACATTGGCGTCTATACATTACAGCTAGCCAAGCTAGTGGGAAACACAGGTAGTGTGATTGCTATCGAGCCCGAATCAAATAATGTTCGTCGTTTAAAAGAAAACCTTCGCCACAATCACCTACAAAATGTTCGAGTTATCACTCGTCCTGCCTATCACAAACTAACCAAAGTTCGCTTCAATGTATTTAGCCAAGTTCAATATGGCTGGCATACTCTTGGTAATCCACAAATCGAGTACGCAGGCGAGTTGGCCAAGCCGATCAAGTGCATCACACTCTCAACTACTACCCTTGACTCAATTTTTACTGGGACCAAAAAAATCCCAATTAAACTAGTCAAAGTCGACGTTGAAGGGGCAGAATTGGATGTTCTCCTTGGTGCTAGTACTCTACTTAAACGTCGTCAAATCGAATACATTCTGTTTGAAGTCTCCCAAATTATGGTCGATGGTATGCATCACACCAATCTTGATATAATCAAGCTTCTAGATCGTTATCATTACTCATGCCATCTCATCAAAGCAGACGGTACGATTGGTCGCAAAATTACTCGCTTTAGCAAAACTTATGACAACTATCTTGCCAAAAAAATATGAGACAATTCTTTACTAAATTAAAGGTTCGGCAATATTTATCTAGTGGACGCAAGCTCAAGCTCGAGCTTGGCGCGGGACCCTTCCATATCAAAGGCTGGATTGGACTAGATCTCGATAAAGATTCTGATTTAGTCTGGGATTTACGTCGTGGGATCCCTTTCCCTTCCCACACAATTTCCCAAATCCATTCCGAGCATTTCTTTGAACACTTGCATCCCAAAGACACCAACTCCCTTTTGCGTGAATGTTACCGAGTTTTAAAGCCAGGAGGAGTTATCTCATTTTCTGTTCCAGATATCGGCAAAATTATTCAGGAATACATCAAAGGACCTAAGCACTTTTGGCAAGCACGTGAGTGGTGGATGCCTGAACCATGGATCAAAACTCCCATGGATGTCCTCAGTTGGTACGCCATGATGGGCGGAGAGCATCGGGCTATGTATGACCAAGATACTGTGAAGACCAGACTAAAAGAGGCAGGTTTCAAACAACTCAAAATCCGCCAGTTTAATCCCAAATTAGATTACAATTTTCGTGAATCATCTCTTTATGTACAAGGCACCAAATGATAGCTTATACGCCAACTCAGCTTATAGCTAAACTACCTCGTTCATTGAAAACGACCATCCGATCGAAGAAACAGCGTTTCTTCACCAAGAATACTCCGCTCGTAATCTTTACCAATCACCCCACTCAGCTAGATTTAACTCTCAATCACTTGACGATTGGCACAAGTGACGACTGTTATCTCCCGATCCCTTGTGGTCGATACCATTTTCCTTTTAAAACTGGGACAGTTGGCCAAATCGAGATTAGGGATTTTCTGGACAACTTTAGCGATCTCTCTCATCTCGAAAACTTTTTGATTGAATGTCATCGGATCTTGAAAAGTGACGGTATTTTAAACTTGGCTCACCAAATTTTACATGACACTGCCTCTAATCCTGGCACTCTGCGTCATCTGTGGGACACAGCGCCCTCTTGGTGTCAAACTAGCTCAGAGCTCTCTACCTGGGTTAGACAAATAGAGTCTAGGTATCGCGGATTTTTCCCAATAACACTTATCAAAGCAATTATGTCTAGATATTACCAAAGTGAATCAGAGGACCGTTTTGTCAAACGAAATCTTATCTCTCAACCAATCGCTTTGCCATCACTCAATCAAGTTGGCGGGACCCACAACGTATATCTCGGCTATGGCGATCCAATTACTTTAGTAGCCAAACTCAAATCACGACTTACAGATCCCTTTTTCCAGGGTCGCAAGCTTATTACAGTTGGGGGTAGTGGGATGTATCTCAATTTACTACCATATCTTAATCCAAGCTCAGTTGTAATCTATGATATCAACCCTCTGCAAATCAACTATACAAAGATTTTATTACAACTAATCGATCGATCTGCTACTCGAGAACATTTTTTGAGTCGTCTTTTCTCCCGACCATACCATCCCAATCATCAACAATTTTTACGTCAGCCAAGTGACTCCAAGATTTTGGCTCAAACAAAAAAAATGATCGGCAAAATGCCCTCATTTAATGAAACAGTCGGGAGTATTGCTCTTGGTGAGTATAGCGAATTTTCTCCGGAGATTTATGGACTCAAGATTGCGAGTAACTCCTATTGTCAATATCTGACAGTCAGTAAACAGCAAGATTTTTATCCTGGTACTAATATTAACTATTGGTGTCTCAATGAAGGATTTCTCAAAAATAAGCAGAGTTATACGAAGGTAAAAAACTCGCTTAAGCAAGCCAAGATCATAACCGCATCGCTCGATGATCCATCTTTACTCAAAGAATATGACCACAACTCAATTGCTTATGTTACAAACATTGGCGAAGTAGATTGGCTTCGAGGAGAATTAACCCAAGTTACAGACGAGCAAGCCTATATCACCAAAGTATCTCAGTTAGTGCCAAATGTAGGTGAAGATTTTATTCAGGCATGGCGCAACGAGTATCGTGGGTTTATCAACTTCATCAACAAACAGCGTTATAATATATGGATAATTGACGTCATGGGGAACATCACTAGCATGAAAACTATAGAGAAGAATCGCTTGACCTCTCATAATTGGTTATGGAAATATCTAGAGCCCCAACTCATAGGTCGCTCACTTGAAATCATTCATTTACCGGACAATACCTGGGGATTTACCGAACATTTGCCCTCTGTTAGTTATCAAAAATTCCTGGGATCATCCAAGTTCAAACACGATACTTTAATCACACACCTACTGCTAGAAAACGGAGTCAGTCTCAAGCACTTTCTAGCTGTCCTCACCAAAGCTTCTTCCTTATGCAAAAAACTGATCATTATCGAGCGTTACAATGGTGCCGAAGCTAGTTCGCTCTCGCTTGATGACCTTATCGCACACCTTATGCAAATCGAGAATCTCGCTAGCTCACATATTACCATCGAAGTCACGGGTGCTGGTCTTCCCGATCAATCAAGTGGCTTAAAACCAACTACACTACGCAACTTGATCATTACTTGTACCATTTAATATGGCTACACAGCCAATCACTCTAGGTTTTGTCGGGGATATAATTCCTCATCATGCCAAGCTATCCTCTTTCAAAGCCCTTCCTAAGCTCGATTTCTTATCCGGCAATCTCGAGTCTCCGCTCTCTGGTGACCCACGACTAGATAAAATCGGTCCCCTACATGAGACCAGCAAAACAAGTTTATCCATCCTTAGCTCGGCTGGTTTCTCATATCTCTCACTCGCCAACAACCACATCGCAGACCAGGGGAGTGTAGGGATCCGCCACACTCAAAAATACTTGACTCAACTAGGGATTAAACATAGTGGTGCAGGACAAATCAGTGATCTCTCCAACTTGGTCAGCTATATCAATATCAAAGGTATCAAACTAGCATGTCTCTCCCTCGCGGACAACGATACCGGTAGTCCAGCTCTATTTAGTGGTATAGGTTATTTCATTGGGGATGATCCGCGTCTTGAAAGGATAATCAAAAAACTAAAAAATTCCTGCGATCTTGTCATTATTCATTCCCACGGTGGCATCGAGGAAGTTCCCTTACCTCCTAGTTATCGCATCTCCAAGCTAAGGCAATATATCGATTGGGGAGCAGACTTAGTCATTGGGGCTCATCCTCACGTCGCCCGACTGTGGGAGCCTTATCGCAATGGGTACATATTCTACAGTTTGGGTGACTATTA
>CAZBML010000066.1:0-3403 GCA_964493295.1 uncultured Pseudomonadales bacterium
ACCTGAAGATGGGCGGAGAAAAGAAAAAGCCACTGCTAGAATCGGTGATGAAGATTTCTTCGATGGCCAACTTTGCCTACGTGCGCCAGAAGGGGCCCTACGGAAACGGGACACCGCTCATGAATGTCCGCCACTTGATCGGCAACGAACCATTTATTTATACCTGGAGTGACGACTTTATCGCCGCAGATCCCTCTAGATTTAAACAATTGCTGTCCGCCTATGAGAAGTATGGCTATAGCTGTATGGCCAGTGTGCGAGCCAAAAGCGACGCTGATTATGACCGCTATGGTTTTGCCGCCGGAGAGGAGATCGAGCCAGGTATCATAGACTGCACCACGATTATCGAGAAGCCAGGCAAAGCTAACGCGCCGTCTGATCTAGCCAATGTCTCTGGTTTCTTGTTTACCCCAGATATTTTTGATTACCTCGATACGGTGATGACCAATCTGAAACCGGGCGATGAGTTCTATTACAATGATGCGCTCAAACTCATGCTCAAAGATGGTAAGCACGTACTCGCGACCGAGATCAAGAATGGCAAGTATTATGATACGGGCAACAAGCTAGAGTACATGAAAACCCAGATAGAGTTTGCGCTCAAAGATCCTTCGATGAACGGGGATCTCAAGCAATTTATCCAAGGGTTGAGTCTCTAGGGTAGCGGCGATCCTATCGCTTTACATTCACAGCCCAGGTATAATAATCAAGTTATTAGCCGACGTAGCTCAGTTGGTAGAGCGCATTCTTGGTAAGAATGAGGTCTCGGGTCCGATTCCCGACGTTGGCTCAGATAAAATAAAAGTTAATACAATATGCTGAGGTACTCAAGCGGTCAACGAGGGCAGACTGTAAATCTGCTGCTTCACGGCTACATAGGTTCGAATCCTATCCTCAGCACAGCAGAAACAAAAATGCCCCACAGGGGGGACTTACGAAGAAGCTTTCCCCGGACTAATCCAGGTGGGTGAGTTGATCTAAAACCCAATGGGAGTTAGATACATACTCTCCCTTAAAAGCAACTTATGGAGGAAAAAATTCCTCGCAGTGTCCTCTTGCTGTAGGGCAACTCAAATATAGCGCAAATTCCCCAATCCGTAAACCCGTATAATGAAGGTATGAACAAGCTGGATTGGCAAGAAGCCATGGTGGTAAACAGCCAAAAAAAGCGCACAGGGTACGGGGTGACGAACATATCTAGACATTCATTTGATACTAGACTGAGAGTCAGGATTATCTGGAGTATTTTTGTCGTAGGGATGGCGCTCTTGGTAGCCAAGATATTCTACTTGCAGATTGTAGAGCGAGGACAGCATGAGCTCACATCATATGCTAACCATGTCGAGCTGAAGCGAGTACCTTCAGAGCGGGGGAAACTGCTAGATCATAGAGGGGTAGAACTAAGTAGGTCGCCTGCTACGGCTCCGATTGTGGGTTACATATCTCAAGTGACAAAAGATGAACTAGGATGCAGAGATGGGTTGTGTTACCAGCTAGGGAGCATGATCGGACGAGCTGGGGTTGAGAAAGTCTTTGAGGCTAGTTTGCGGGGGAGAGATGGTGGACGACTAGTAGAGATAGATTCCAGTGGGAGAGAGGTCAGGGAGCTAGGAAATAACTCGCCCGAGTCTGGTCAAGATTTGCATTTATCTATTGATGCAAGGTTGCAAGAGGTGATGTATCGTGAGCTCACAGGGCGTAAGGGGTCGGCTGTAGCAGTCGATATGCAGGGGAGAGTGCTAGGGCTTGTCAGCTCACCTTCGTATGATCCACTCAATATTGCCAACTATCTAGACGACAAGGATGAATTATTTTTCCTCAATCGTGCGATCAGCGCGACCTACCCACCCGGGAGCGTATTTAAACTGGCTACAGCTTTTGCAGGACTAGAAGAAGGCAAAATTACAGCAGAGACTGAGTATGAAGATACAGGTGAACTAAAAGTCGGGATTTATCGCTATGGTAATTGGTATTTTGATCAGTATGGCAAAACGGAAGGAAAGATCGGGCTGAGCCGCGCTTTGGCTAGGTCGAACGATATTTACTTTTATAAAGTGGGAGAAAAAGTCGGAGTGGATAATCTGGTAAAGTGGGCGCGAAAAATGGGGTTTGGGGAAGTGACTGGAATAGAGCTCCCAGGCGAGCGACAGGGTTTGGTACCAGATGAGTTATGGAAAGAGCGCAAAACTGGGGAAAAGTGGTTTTTGGGTAATACCTATCACATGGCGATTGGTCAGGGGGATCTGCTCGTGACTCCAGCGCAAGTAGCTAAGATGACACTCTCAGCTGTGTCTGGACGATTGTGTAAATTGTCTATCCTAGAGAACTCGGCTGTAAACTGTAGTGACTTGGGGATTGCCACAGAGGATTTGGCGCTGATCAGAGATGGAATGAAGGGAGCTTGCGCTAGTGGTGGGACAGCTTTTCCATTTTTTAACGATAGCCCTTATGTTTTGTGTAAAACTGGTACTGCACAACATGCGGGTCAGAAAGGAGAAGACGATTTGCCACATGCCTGGATTACGGTGGCTTACCCAGGTGATAACCCCGAAATAGTCTTGACAGTTATGTTGGAGGCGGCTGGGGAAGGGTCTGCTGAGGCTGGGCCAGTAGCCAAGAGGATCATTGATGCATGGAAAGTGATGGGTAAATAAATGGAGCCACCTCTGAGATTCGAACTCAGGACCCCCAATTTACAAAATTGGTGCTCTAACCAGCTGAGCTAAGGCGGCCATGGAGAGAATTATACAGGTAAAATGCTTATTGCTGTACAGGTGCGACGGGAGCTGATGGTGCTGGGGTGGCGGCAGAGGAGATTTCGCTGGCAGTAGATGACTTGAGCGAGTCGAGCTCTTTTTGGATCTCAGCAAGTGCGTCTTCGTCGCTAGTGCTCGCCATCGGGGGTGTGCCTAGTGGCTGGGGAGTAGAGGTATTGTCTGTGGTAGTGGCAGGGGTTGACTCTGGCTGGGGAGCGGGCATGGCAGGCATGGCACTAGGTGAGGGCGCAGTTGTCGGGAGGGGGGGTAGGTCGAGTGGAGGGACAGAGAGTGAGGGTTGTGATGGTTCAAAAACTGGTGGTTGGGGCATGACTGGGGTCTGTGGCAAGGGTGGTAGATCTAGGGGAGGGAGACTAGGAGTGGGAGTAGAGGGGGCAGTAACTGGAGCAGAGGGGGTGGCTGTCCCACCTAGCTTGGCAATAGTTTCATCGGCTAGCTTCATGCGACGCTCGGTGGCTTTTTGGAAGATTTCGAGCTCTTTGATGATAGTTGAATATACTTTGGGGAGATCTGGCTCGGCCGTGTTGTTGACGATATCAATGAGGTTGATTTTGATCGGCTCGCGTAGTGGCGAGTCAATCAACAAGTTCACAAGTGATTGTTTGTTTAATGTATCGGGCATTACA
>CAZBML010000066.1:3503-4630 GCA_964493295.1 uncultured Pseudomonadales bacterium
CCCATCGATTCGGTCACGGCCCGGATATTTTCTTCCCATTCTCCCCAAGGTTTGAGAGTGAGGAGGAAACAGCCGGCCGCAATGGCTTCGTATGCCATGTCACCAGATGGTTTACTAATAAATCCATCTGCCCAGGGGAAGACATAGTCGAGGAGGAGCTCGTTGGCTTCGACGATATCGTCGCCACGGAAAACCCGGAACCCAGCCTGAGTATCTTTAATGTCACCAATTTTAATCCGGTGCAAGCGGGCAAAGGTGTTAAACATAGTCTCAAAATCGGCGTGGACTCCAGCATAGGCGGCAATGTGTACCTCGCCTTTTTTGATGGCCGGGGCAAGATGGGTAAGTAAATCCGTAATCTCGTCTTTGTTGGTACCTAGACCTCCAGTAGTGATAGCGAGGCGGAGGGGGCGGTTTTTGTACCCACGAATGGCGGTATTTTTATCTTTGGTGATAATGCGAGGATCGACCGGACAACCAGTGACTACGACACGCCGTTCATCGATTTTATGCCCGAGAATATAGCCTAGTTCTAAGAGGCGAGCTTTGGTCATGTCATCAAAAACTGCCCAGGTCAGTTTGGGGTTGTCGGCGTGGGTCAAATATTGGGGGCGGACGTGGGGGTCAGTGACGACTTGGAGCACGGTTTTGCCATTTTCAAGGAGGATATTGCCGGCTTCGTAGTGGAGAGAGATGATCGGGCGATTGACTCTACCGGTGACGTAGGTTAGGGGAGTACGGATGGCACCAGTCAAGGGGAGTTGGTTGCGTAGTCTGGTGTCCATGAGATCTTTGAGTTCTTTGAGCAAGGGCGAGCGGGCGATGAGGCGGCCCATACGCTGTGTAAACATGATTTTGGGCCAGTCTTTGGCCGAGACATAGTTGGTGGGGTCGATCATCCAAAAAGTTTTTTTGTTTTTGGTGGCGGCCACGACTAGGGCGTTGGCCATACTGTAATGGGCACGGGAGAAGGTGACGTCGGGTGTAACTTCCTCTGGTTTTTCGCCAAATTCTTTGATTAGTGCTTCTTTAAACGTAGCCGAGACAGTGACAATCGGGATCTCGACTGTTTCTAGGAGGTGGCGCTCCTCATGGGCTGTGCGGCGGAATTCGAGATCTTCGGGGAT
>CAZBML010000067.1:0-1599 GCA_964493295.1 uncultured Pseudomonadales bacterium
GGTGGAGGTGGGACCATAAGCGTAGACACCGGAGATGTTGGGGGCGGTGGTGTCGGGGTTACCCCTCGCCCAGGCGATAGGGAGGATAGGGAACGGGGTCAACGGAGAGTTTGTCAATAAAGTTTGGCTTTTGCCGTGGTGGGCGTGCGAGGCGGTATTGGATTTATTACTGTTTAGCCTGATTTGTAGGGTTAGGTCAGTTTGGCGTGTTTGGGTTTATTTAATTGGATATGGTTTGATCAGGCTGGTTTTGCAACCATATAGAATGTAAGATAATCCCATGGCAATTGAATGTACTAGGCTCGCGTGTTATCTGCAGGGTAAAGAAGAGTTTTTGTCGTTTCCGATGATTACGATCGCTGGACTAGTGGATGGGATTAATCCGTGCGCGATAGGGATGATGGTGATGCTTTTGGGCTATTTGCTGGTATTTGCGAACAAGCCAGAGCGTGTGTTAAAGACAGGAATGCTTTATATCGGGACGGTGTTTGCAACTTATCTGGTTGTAGGGCTTGGACTTTATAATTTTGTTTCACAGTTTGACCTGAGCGGAGGAGCTAAAATCCTGAATATAGTCGTGGGATTGGGGTTGGGTATAGCTGGCCTAATTCAGTTTAAGGATTTTTTGGGGATAGAGGGTGGGCCTCACCTGCGGATCCCTACGGCGAGCAAAGAGCGACTGCAGAAACTGGTGGAGAAAACTAGCTATCCCACGGTGGTGGTGCTTGGGATCCTAGTCACACTGCTTGAGACCCCGTGCAGTCTACCGATCTATGTGGGGACGGCGACGATTTTGTCCCAAAGCGGGATGGCATTCCCTCTAGTCATGGGATATTTTCTTTACTACAACTTGTTGTTTGTACTACCGCTCATTGTGGTGCTCCTGATCATGTGGAGAGGTAAAAAAATAGTCGAGGTAAAAGAGTGGGAGCACAAAGCCAAGCGGTGGATGCATCTAGGGCTCGCGCTAGTATTGCTAGCGATGGGGGCGTGGCTGTTGTTGACTTAGTATACCCCCATAGGGTATCATGTAGTTATGAATGATAAAGTTATCACTCGTTTAAAGCGCATTCGCGGTCAAGTAGACGGCATAATCAAGATGTATAGTGAGTGCAGGGAGTGTGGGGACGTCGTGACCCAGATCGCGGCTGTGAGGGCGGCGCTTGGCTCGGCAGGAAAGGAAATTTTGGCTAGTGAAGCGATTGCCTGTGCAAAAACAAATAAAAGCGGTAAACTCGATAAGCTTATTAAACAATTATTTGATATTACTTAAGGAGATATATGGCAGGTGCAAATACGCAAACATTTACGGATCAAAACTTTAATGACATGGTCCTCAAGTCGGACAAGCCAGTGATGGTCGATTTTTGGGCTACCTGGTGTGGGCCGTGCGTGATGGCAGGGCCAGTAGTTGACGCTCTAGCGGATGACTACAAAGGCAAGATAAGCATCGGCAAACTAGACGTCGATCAAAACCAAGAAACGGCCGGTAAATACGGCGTCCAGAGTATCCCGACTGTGATCTTGTTTAAAGATGGCAAAGAGATCGGACGCAAAGTTGGCTTTGCCGGGCGGCCGATGTATGAGAATTTGCTGAAA
>CAZBML010000067.1:1699-4534 GCA_964493295.1 uncultured Pseudomonadales bacterium
AGTAGGGCTGAGATTGAGACCACTATTTATGCCGGGGAAGAGCCGGGGGGCCAGCTGACAAAGACTACGGAGATCGAAAACTACCCTGGAGTGATGGGTAAAACAGGCCCAGAGCTCATGGTAGGAATGACCGAGCAAGCGCAGAAGTTTGGGACAAAAGTAGAGTACTTAACGGTTGATAAACTAATTACTCAACAAAAAAGTGGTAAAACAAGTGTTGTGTTGAATGATGGGTCGGAACAAGAATACGATGCGGTAATCCTGGCAATGGGGGCCTCGCCCCGACTACTGGGGGTAGGGGAGGATAAGTATTGGGGCAAGGGATTTTCTACCTGCGCCGTGTGTGATGCGGCTTTTTACCGGGGCAAGAATGTCTATGTGGTAGGGGGAGGCGACAGCGCTATAGAAGATGCCTGGGCACTGACTAAATTCACGGACAAAGTCACACTCCTTGTCAGGGGGAGCGAGTTTCGCGCCAGCCGAGCCATGCAAAAAAGGGTGATCGATAATCCGGACAAAATCAAAGTGATGTGGAAGACCAATTTAGTGAAGATACTAGGAGAGAGAGTCGAGAAGATAGTAGTTGAATCGGAGGGGAAAGAGCAAACGCTAGAGGCAGAGGGAGTATTTTTTGCAATAGGCCACCTGCCAGCGACTGGGTTTTTGAAAAATGAAGAAGGACTGCTAGATGAAAACGGGTATGTCCTGGTTGACCACGAGGGGTGGCCGACCATGACCAAGATCCCCGGGGTGTTTGCGGCAGGGGATTGTAGTGATCATAGATACCGCCAGGCCGCGACGGCGGTGGGGATGGGGGTCTCGGCGGCACTGGATTGTGAACGGTGGTTGGAGAGTAGATAGCCAAAATCCCAGTTTCTATTTTTTGTTTTTGAGAAGCTCGCATCAGGAAAACGCGTAGGAATGGGAATTACGCATTTTCTTGAATGGCTCGACCCTACAATGCACAAAAAACATAAACTGCAATTTTGAATTTACTGATATAATTTTTCTCATGTTTATAGAGGAGAATATATGAATGATATATATACACAGTCAGTTGATTTGCATAGGAAAAATCAGGGCAAGCTGGGAGTAAACTCGATCGTAACCGTAAAAGATAAAGCAGATTTGTCACTTGTATATACCCCTGGGGTGGCGCAAGTGTGTCGAGAGATTGCGAACAACAAAACTGAGTCTTTTGCTTTAACCATGCGAGGGAGGAGTGTGGCGGTAGTGAGTGATGGTAGCGCGGTATTGGGACTAGGCAATATTGGGCCAGAGGCAGGGATGCCGGTGATGGAGGGGAAGGCACTACTTTTCAAGCAGTTTGGAGGAGTGGATGCAATCCCGCTGTGCATTGATCTCCATACGGCAGATGAGATTGTCGATTTTGTAAAAGCGGTTGCCCCGAGCTACGGAGGGATCAATCTCGAGGATATTGCGGCGCCAATTTGCTTTGAGGTCGAGGATAGACTGCAAGATTTGGGGATACCGGTTGTGCATGATGATCAGCATGGAACGGCGATCGTTGTATCGGCCGCACTGATGAACGCCGCCAAAGTAGTGGGGAAGAAATATGAGGATTTGACTGTAGTAATATCTGGGGCTGGGGCGGCGGGGCTGGCGATTGCGCAGATGCTGTTGTCGGTTGATAGGGTAGAAGGCAAGTTAGTCGGAGTCGAGGGTAAACGAGCGAGAGAAGTGATAATCCTCGATTCTAAAGGGGTAATAACGGAGATGGGTGGGGGACTCAAGACAAAATTTGCCACGATCACAAACAAAGCTGGTAAGACTGGAGGACTAGATGAGGCGATTGTGGGCGCAGATGCGTTTATTGGGGTATCGAAAGGGGGAATTTTAACAAAGGGGATGGTAGCGACGATGGCACACGACTCGATAGTGCTAGGGATGGCGAACCCGGATCCTGAGATTCTGCCTGATGAAGCTAGGGCAGGGGGTGCCGTGGTTGTGGGGACCGGACGGAGTGATTATCCTAACCAAATAAACAACTCACTGGTGTTCCCGGGGTTATTTAAAGGGCTCCTAGAGTCGCAAGCGACCAAAGTGAGTGTGGGGGTAAAGCAGGCGGCACGTGATGCGCTCGCTAGTTTTATTGTGCCGACCTCGAATAAAATCCTGCCCAGTATGTTTGACGTAGGCCAGGCGGAGGCAATCACCAAAGCCGTGGCAGAGCAAGTGAAAAAAGAGGGGTTGTCTCGGAGTAAGTGAAGCTGGTATGAATTATTTCTTCTTAACTTATGTCAAATCCAGGAGGAGAAATTCTCTTTACAGGGATGAACCCTGTAAAGTATTGGATAATATTGTATGGGACTTTAAAAATTAACTAAAGTAATGAGACTATGGATAAATAGTGAATCGTAAACACTAATTGGTACAGCAACTAGCAACTGGAGTCCATCTTTTGGTAATTCTGAATTATGTACGTCCCCAAAACCCTCTGCTAGTTGAATTTCATACTCAGTTGGAATTTCATATTTGGATATATCGGGGATACTAATAAAGCATTTTTCTTGCCTCTTACGAGCTTCCTCAATTTTTTCTGCCATACCAATATATTTTTCCCCGATAAGGAATACAATACTTGAAAGCATTAGATCACCAGGATCTTCGAATACAGATTGCTCAAGTTCAGAGAGGCGTTCTGGAACAGAGCTGTGAAAGTGAAACTTAAATGTTTGACGATCAGATTTTTCGATTGGGATAATCATATTTTACCGTGGTTAATAATTCTTGACATTATAGGCTAGGGTGGAGTATAATCGTGGACAATTGGTGGACATATGCCAGATATAAAGTTTATAAATAGTCCAAGAA
>CAZBML010000068.1:0-4498 GCA_964493295.1 uncultured Pseudomonadales bacterium
TTCGGAGTCGAGGATCACTTCATCCGCCAAGATTTGCTCACCTATCTGGCCTAGTTCTGGGAACTGCTCTGACGACTCGTCCAGATTGCGGGTAAAGCTCCTCACCCAATACTCTGGTTTTGTCTCCTCCTCCCCAAACATACTACTCTGACTGATTCCAGATTCCTGATTCCTGATTCCTGATTTTTCGCTACGCGAAAAATGTATCTGCACACGTGTCCCGTCCCATTTTTTCTCGACATAAACGCGCCCCATTTTCTCGATCATCTCCTGGGCTGTCTTGAGTCTCTGGGCGAGTGCCGGCACGATCGGTGTCCCCATCACTATCTTCATCTCCTCAGTCGTCGCTACGATCCCCTTTTCCTTTACCATTTGGGCTAGCACCCCGACGTCAGGTCGTATTTGGTAGGCATTTTCTAGTCGGTCGCTAAACTCCTTGGTGCCAGTTTCTAGGTAGCTTAGCGCATCAATTACTGTTTTATCGCTAAATCCTAGGCGTAGCTTGCCAGCGACCATCCGCACAATATATTTTGCGCTTTGTGGATCAGACTCCCTGATCAGTTTACCTAGCCGCATCACTTTGCGTTTCCCGCTCCCATTCCCACTGTCTCTCGCGATCTTCTCTAGCTCCCCATACACGTCTCCTACACTTAAATCATAAATCTTAAATCTTAAATCTTGTTTTATTTTAACCACCAGCTCCCCCAAATCTCCCACCTTTTGGTACTCCTCGTTCGTAGCACCCATTGCCCTCAAAATCATTTTCTCGGCCATATTAAACTCTAATCTGTCAAACGCCGGGCGCAGGGATCCTAGTGCCAAATACACCAATTTATCTACTTCTTCTATCTTTGCTTCGCGCAATATTTCTGCCAAAATCACTGTTTTCTCGTTGCGCAAACTCGTACTCTCTATCTTGCCAAAATACTCTGTAAGTAGCCTAAATTGCATAGGTCTATTGTACCCCAAGTAACAACTGGCTGACGGATAAAAATAGGTCAGGTCGAATGACATTCCTCTTATTTACAATTCCCGCACAAAGTGCGTTAATTGACTCATGCCCTACTCACCCAAATACTCAATCACCAACCCTATTCTCAAAAACGTCGGTGCAATCGACTCTGCTCGCGAGGTCATCACTTCTGCCCCCCTCGTCCCTGCCTGGGAAAAACGATTTCGGATCGAGGCTCTCAACAAAATCATCCATCACGGTACTCATTTAGAAGGCAACGACTTAAACCTTGAAGAGGTCGAGGAAATTCTCGACCCCGCCCCTTCTCTAATTCCCAATTCCTCAAAACTAACTCCTGACTCGCCTCCCGCGAGGGTTCGCGACATCCAGGAGGTCATCAACTATCGCGCTGTCATGGACTACCTCGACTCTCTCGCGCCCGCTACCAAGAGCTCTGATCCCCAGGCCTATATCACTCTCAACCAACCCATCCTCGCCGAGATCCACCGCTTAACAGTGGCCAACATTCTCCCCGCAAATGAATCTGGCCACTACCGGACAGTCAAGGTTGTGATCCGCAATACACAAACCAAGGAGATTACTTTTCGTCCCCCCTCACCCACCGAAGTACCCATGTATCTAGACGATCTCTTTGCCTGGCTCAGTTCAGAGGAGGGTAAATCAGTCCACCCCCTCCTCCGCGCCGGCATCCTCCACTACGAGCTAGTCAGGATCCATCCCTTTACCGACGGCAATGGTCGGACTGCCAGAGCTATGGCGCTCCTCCTCCTCTTCCTCGAGGGTTACGAAGTGAAAAAGTTCTTTGCGCTCGAAGAGTATTATGATCTTCACCCCGACGAGTACTACTCAGCGCTCCAATCAGTTTCAAACACTGGCGTCCTAACTACCTGGCTCGAATACTTCACGCTCGGCATCGCCATCGAATTTAGCCGGATCAAATCCATGGTTCAAAAGCTTTCGCTCGATCTCCATCTCAAAAGCACGATGGGTGGCGTCCAGATCACCCTATCACAGCGCCAAATCAAGCTAGTCGAGTATATCGAGCGCTACGGTGAGATCAGCATGGGTAATGTGCGCGAACTCTTGAGCGACGTCTCCGAAGATACGATCCTACGCGATCTGCGCGATCTCGTAGGCAAGAATTTACTTGTCAAAAAAGGCTCCACCAAAGGCACTAAATATTATTTAAAAAGCAATTCATAAATCGTAAATCATATAGCTTAAATCAATTATGCAGTACACGACCGACACCACCTTCCTCCTCGTTCTCTTTATCCTCCCCTCTCTCTTTGGTTTGACCTTGATTGGTGATGGTGTCAACAAACTCATGAACTACGATGATCACGGCTGGATAGGTGTCAGCATCGGCTCTGTTTTTGTCGTCGTCTTGATTATCGCTTTCCTCATCATGAGTACGCGAGCAATCGCCTAGGAACTAGGAATTAGGAACTAGACTTTAGTTCTGGTTGAGCGAATCAATCCATATAACATTTTATAGACTTCTTCTACGATCAACAGCAATGTATTTACCCTACTCTCTTCAACATATTCGACGTCTCTAGCAATATATAATTGATTACGTAGTTCGGTTAGTGATCCTTTCGCCATATAATAGAATTGTGTCTTTTCTTTTAGTGTTTGCCTACCAAACCCCTCTGCAATATTACTAGTT
The DNA here is from genome assembly GCA_964493295.1 of uncultured Pseudomonadales bacterium. GTDB lineage: Bacteria > Patescibacteriota > Microgenomatia > UBA1400 > UBA12108 > CAJAUT01. Next base: position 2,646 of record CAZBML010000068.1, read on the forward strand.
ATAGATACGCCTGCACGTCGCATTTGATCAGCTAAACCATATCTCTCATAACTAGGGAACTTCGTCACCAACTTATAAATTTCAACCACCAAAACATGGGCTTTCTGCCAAACCAGTAAATCAGTAAAATCTCTTACCACCATTCCCTCCTAACATCTATTTCCTAACTCCTAGTTCCTCCGGCAGTTTCTCATTATCATTCAAAACTGCCGGCCGCCACCTCTTGCCACTCCATCGCAAATGACTTCATTTTGTCAGGCATATTCGTCAAAAAATCACTGCGGTAACTAAACTTCTCCGCTGGTGTCGTCGAGTTCAAGATTCCCAGTTCCCTGCCTAGCTCAAAGTTCCCCCACGTCACCACTGTCCCCTCTACGTCTAGTGCCACGTCGTCAAACGTACCCGTTGGATCAAATCGCTCTGTCACAAAGTCGTCATCCGACACATAAATTCCTTGCAAGGTTTGCACCGATGGCGAGACCGTCGTCACCCCGTTCACTATAAAAGCCAAAAATCCACCATTTGCCACCGTGATATTGGACTCGATCGAGAGATTGCCATTCACAAACACGACATAGCTTTCTCCACTTGCCACGGTAATTGGATCTACGACATACCCATCCCCGTTACGATAAGCAAAATCGCTGGCACTGGGGTAGGTACTCAGATCTATTTCATTATTTAGGGTCCACTCTCCCGTGCTATTTTTTAGCACGCCCATATTCGCACTAAAGTAGTTGTAGTCCATCCGCTTGCCCCGGTAGCTAGCTAGCGCACTCCATCCTTCGCTCGAGAGCGATCCAGAACCCAGTGATATCGACCCCGATCCCCTCACTAGCACCCCAGATGTCCCGCCCGTCCCAGGCAAGATCAGTCTAGTCGAACTCGGCAGATCCGATCTCACGGTTGTCCCGCCTAGTTGTGATCCAACATACACCCCTGCTCCCTCTGCTTGCCACCATGCTCCATTTGGCGCCGGTGCTGGCGTAGGAGTCGGCGAATTAGTGATATAAAAGTTATCCGCAGTCCCAGAGGTATAAGCTCCTGTTCGCACTGGACAGCTCGGGCATCCCGGCCCATCCGAGCAACGGTAGCCGGCAGGTAAATTGGCTAGATAGAGAGTGTGGGCGACTCCGCTACTTGCCCGTATCTGGATTGTCCCACCCTGGTCCCTTAGGTAAAGACCAGTCCCGGTATAGCTTCCGCTTGGCGCCTGATCTAGTCCGATTCTCACCACTGAGTTGTAGACCGGATCACTCGGGGTCCAGCCATATGGGTAGGAGGTAGGAGGTGGCCAGAATGGCGGATTGTAGTTTGTCGATGTACAGTCATTGGTCGGGTCATTATAAACCCCTCCCCTGATATACGCCGGTGCCGGCGTAGGCGTCGGCGAGGGCGTGGGTGTGGGAGAAGCACCCGTATTACAGGTAGCATCTAGTACCCCTCCACAACTAGTATATTGGCCTCCACAACTCCCTGTACAGCGACATCTCCATCCACTCGCTGTCGTACTACACTGGTCACACGCCGCTGTCGCACACCCACTGCACGTCGATGGGCACGAAGGAGCACAACTATACGTGTTTACCAAAAATCCAGCCGAAATAATCTCGCCGTTTGCATCTCTTACCACATCACACGCCCCAGCCAATACTTCCGCCGTTCCCAGGTTACATGAGTTTCTGGCGTTCGTGCATACACTGGATATCACCGTGGTTGTCGCAGTACTCCCCGCAGGACAATCCACAGGCTGATGGTGGCACACAAACACGGGTATTCCCCCCTCGCAAGTTGTCCCTGTAGTCGCTTGACAGCACATATTACCCGTACTTCCATCATAGTTCTCATCACCA
>CAZBML010000069.1:0-4315 GCA_964493295.1 uncultured Pseudomonadales bacterium
AAGTTTGATGTTAGTAATTGCCTATTTTGCGATGTTGCGTCGATTTATTTTTCCCAAACTCCCCCATTGTGCTTTGATACCCTAAATGACCTACTTCCGAACTATACCCGTAAAAAATTGGCTTGTGTGGCTATGCAACGGTTCGGGATGATCTATAAATGCGCCGTAGAATCGATTGTACGGGTTCTGTATCTGGTAGGAACTCACTTTCTACCTTGCTTTGCTATACTAGTCCCATGAAACTCGTTATTGTTCCTGGATTCCTAGGTTATGCCGAAGAGCCACATCATATTGATTTAGTGAACCGTGCACGACTTGCCGGGATTGAGGCAATCACCGTGGAATCCCAGGAGCTGTCGAGTCGCAACTTTGAAAAGTATCGTTTGTCGTCCCACATAAACACAATCAATAGCGCTTTAGATAAATTCAGCAACGAAGAAATAGCTTTGGTTGGAGTGTCATTGGGTGGTGTGGTGGCTACCATAGCCAGCTCAGGACGCAAGAACGTTGTTAGATTGGTGTGTGTCGTAAGTCCCTACCGATTTGCCACCGGTGACGATATGGAGTCTAGATTAGACGAGTGGAAATCTAGAGGCGTTTATTCTTTTGCTAGCTCGAGATATCGTGAGCTGGATATACCATATGAGTTTGCGACGGATGCTCAGCTCTTTGATGCTCGGGCTATAATATCGGATATTAAGTGTCCAAAAATGTTCTTGGCTGGGTCTCTGGACGAACGTGTTCCCTTTGACTTGACACAGGAATTATTTAACACAGCTTGTGATCCTAAGATTTATCGATTGATAAATGGTATGCGCCACGACTATAAAAATCAACCAGTCTTCACAAAATTGGTGAATGATTATATCTTGGAATTTATAGGTGGTTGACATCGCGTATCTAATGTCGCACAATGTGAGTAGGCCCTATGGTTTAACTCCCCTGCCCTAAGGAGTCTAACACTTCAAAACTATAGGATTGCTTAATTTACCACTATAGGGTGGATAGTCACACTACTATCGTGTGCGGTGGGTATGTATGTGTAAAATGGTACGATATATCCATCCCAATTTTAATTCGAGATATTTGGCAGTCGAAACTATATGAGTGCTAAGGGTAGTACTCCTACACTCCAGGCCTGCATTGAAGAGTACCTCGAGTACCTCACAATTGAGCGACAGGTGTCTCCTTTTACGATTCGCAATTATCGATTTTACCTATTAAAGTTTTCTACTTGGTTGGGTAAGTATTATCCAGATAAGGAATTGAGCGACGTGACCTCTAAGATGTTGAAGACCTACCGTGTCTTTTTGGTGCAACATAAAAACGATAAAGGCGAGTATCTCTCGCCTGTCACCCAGGGATATTATGTAATCGCACTAAGATCGATGCTCAGGTATTTGCTGAGGCAGGATTATGAAGTCGTCTCGCCGGAGCGACTAGAACTACCCAAAGGCAAGGAACACTCGCTCAAGTTTTTGGATTACTCACATGTGGAGGCGATGATAGAAAAGGCGGATATATCCAATATCCAAGGATTGCGTGATAGAGTGATTATGGAAACTCTATTCTCGACTGGACTGCGGGTATCGGAGCTGGTCTCGCTAAATAAAACTACCATCAACCTGGAGTCGCGCGAGTTTGGGGTGATGGGTAAAGGCAAAAAGATCCGGGTAGTATTCCTGTCCGACCGGGCGGCACAGTGGATAGATAAATATTTGCGCGAGCGAGATGATCACTACCACCCCGTGTTTATCCGCCACAGCGGAGCCAAGCCCGAGATCGATGATCCTAAAGCTGGGGAGAAACTGCGACTCAATGTGCGGACTGTCCAGCGCATCATCGCTAAATATGGACGCCTGGCGCACCTGCCGTACGCGATTACACCCCACGTGATGAGGCATAGCTTTGCCACTGATCTCATCAGTCACGGCGCGGGGCTACGCGAGGTCCAGGAAATGCTAGGACACAAGAATATCGCGACCACACAGATCTATACCCATGTCACCAACCCGCAACTAAAAAGCGTGCACGAGAAATATCACTCGGTGGGCGAGGCAGAGTAAAGAGCGCCGCGAGTGACCCCGAGCTTTTGGATGAGTCCTGTCTGCTGGAGCTTGAGTAAATCGTAGCGAAGCGTGCTCCCTGGTGTGCCCACAAAATTCCTTTGTAAAAAGTCGAGACTGCAGGGAGAGTGGTCGCGGATTGTGAGGAGAATCTCTAACCGTCTGGGTAATAATTTGGATTCGGCATCGAGGCGACTGAGTTTGGCTAGGAGTGAAAACTTGCGAGTATCGGTCATTTCTTCAATCTTAGCAGATATTGGTAGATATTGGCTAATATTGGAAGATGTTGTAACAAACTGTAAGATACTCGAAGATCAATTCACGTATAATCGGCGTATGACACAAATTGCGGTGGGATACCAGTTGTGGAATTATCAGGAAATAGGGAGTGGCGAGGGGGTCCCTATCATGATTTTGCACGGCTGGGGGCGGTGCGGGAATGAGTGGATGAGGATGGCACGAGATTTAAATAAGTGGAGTGGGCGCAAGGTTTTTGTTGTAGATCTCCCGGGATTTGGTGGATCAAACTTGCCCAAGGTAGAAAATATTATTGAGTATAGTGAACTGGTCAAAGATTTTTGCCACTACCTGGATATCCCTAAAGTCATCTTGATCGGGCATTCCCTCGGTGGGCGTATCGGGATCGTACTGGGGTCGACCTATCCTGCACTCGTTGAGCGACTAGTGCTAGTTGATCCGGCTGGGGTCAAGCCAAACTCGATCAAGCGACTGATGCTCCAGTTCGTTTCAAAATTGTTTGCTTGGGTCCCTGCCTCTTTACGCGCCAAACTTGCTCTGTATTTGATGGATGAGGATTATCGTAGTAACCCGGCCCTGCGGGAGCTGTACCGAGCGGTGGTTAAAGCAGATTTGCGCAAATACTTGTCTCAAATTGCGGCTGTGACGACGATTGTGTGGGGAGAAAATGATCCGATCTTGCCTCTCCCTTTAACAAAAATTTACGCTAAACTGATGAGACACTCGCGAGTTAGAGTAGTCTGGGGGGCGGGACACGATCCGCATTTGACCCACTACGAACAAACGCTACGTATTTTGCAGGAGATTTGCGAATGAATAGAACAGCTCATTTGGCACTACTCCAGCTCGAGCAGTATGATACAAAGAGGTATTTGGCCGCGAGGCGTGACATCGATGAGTCGGTGACCAAGCGGATACGCTGGACCGGACGACTAAAACTAACTAGATTGTTATCGTATCCCCTAGGGATAGTGGGTGCCAATACACTACTTGAAGGGGTAGTAAAAACTGGGGAGATTGTGGCTTGGTACCGGACCCAAGCGCGCATTGCCCAGCTGAAAAAGCGAGGCCTCGTCGTTGTGGCAATTGCCGGCTCGTACGGCAAAACCACGGTCAAGAACTATGTATATGATCTGCTAAGGACCAAGTACCGGACGGTTGCAACGCCAGAGAGCTTTAATACCATTTTTGGGATTGCGAAGTGTCTAGAGTACGAAGTGGATCAAAAGACTCAGATATTTATTGCAGAGGTAGGTGCCTACCATATCGGCGACATCACTCATCTACTGCATATGGTCCAGCCGGACATTGGGGTCCTAACCGGGATGGCGAGACAACACCTAGAGCGTTTTGGGAGCTGGGAAAATATCCAAAAAGCTAAGAGCGAGATCGCGGTGTATATGGCTAAAGTACAAGGCAAACTGGTGGCCAATAGGAGTGACGTTACGGTCGTCAAAAATGTGGAAAAGTTGGGAGTAAAGGCACTGTGGTACAGAGGCAATGATCGCCGTCAGATAAACTTAGATGCCGCGCGTAAGGTGGCTGTATTACTGGGAGTGAGCCAAACTGCTGTTTTGGGTGCAAGGGTGCGTGACGTTAAAAACCGATTTGAGATGACGAGTGATCGCTACGGAATGAAAGTGATCGATGATAGCTTTAGTAGTAATGACCACGGGTTTGTGGACGCTCTCTCCTACCTAGGAAAGCAGAAAAAGTATGCCCGAATACTCGTGACCCCGGGACTGGTGGAGCTAGGGAGTGAGAGCAACAAGATACATGAAGAACTGGGGAAGCAGGTAGTCGGCAATGCCGACTACGTAATGTTGGTGGGACACAATGAACGCACCAAGAGTTTGGAACAAGGGATTGGGGGCAAAGTAAAAGTGATCTACATCGAGAAAACATTGGACTTTATGCAAGCCGCAAGGAAGTTGAAACTGAAAAAAGAGCCCCTCGTTCTCCTGGAAAATGATGTGACGGAAAATTATTGA
>CAZBML010000070.1:0-4222 GCA_964493295.1 uncultured Pseudomonadales bacterium
GTACACATATTCTGAATCGAGTTCATATTGTGACTGACGAGCACAATTGTTTTGCCATATTTTGAGAGCTCACTCATCTTTTGCATGCATTTTTTCTGAAATTCGCTATCCCCTACTGCCAAGACTTCATCAACCAGGAGAATATCGGAATCAAGATGGGCGGCGACTGCGAAAGCAAGCCGGACATACATCCCAGAACTATAATGTTTGACCGGAGTGTCGATAAATTTTTCGATCCCAGAAAACTCGATGATTTCGCTAAATTTGGCGGTAATCTCGGATTTTTTCATGCCAATAATTGCTCCGTTTAAGTAGACATTTTCTCGACCCGTTAATTCGGGGTTAAAACCAGTTCCGACTTCTAGCATCGAGGCGACCCTTCCCCTCATGATGGCTTCCCCAGTGGTGGGCTCGACGATGCGAGCAAGGATTTTGAGGAGAGTTGACTTACCTGCACCGTTTCGACCAATCAAACCCAATACTTCGCCAGTTGAGATATCGAGACTCAAGTCGCTGAGCGCCCAAAATGCTGGTGGCTTTTGACGAGCAAATAGTTTTGAGGGTAGCTCCATCAAGCGATCACGCAGGGTGAGATAACTTTCCCGCTTACCTAGAAAGTATTTTTTACCTAAACCATGAATGCTAACTGAGATGTTTTTTTGCATATTAAATGATATCGGCAAAATATTTTTCAACCGAACGGAAATACAGTGCTCCACCCACAAAGATTATGAGAGTAATGAGAGCTGAAATCCCAAGTCCAACCCAGTTGAGAGCAACGTTCCCGAGGATGATACCGCGATGGAACTCGATAATGCCAGTCATAGGATTGAGGAGCAAGAGATGCTTGTAATTGGGGGCGATTGAAATTGGATAAATGACTGGCGTAAAAAATAACATCAGCTGGATAAAGAATGGTACGACGTATTTGACGTCGTGATACTTGACGTTTAGGGCTGAGAGAAACAAACCGATACCAGATACCAAAATCCAAGTTAAAAAAATGAGTAAGGGTAAGAGAAATATTGTAACTGGAGGAATGATGGAATAGTAAATGAGCATTAGAACCATAATGAGGGACGCGACAAAGTAGTCTACTAGCCCAGTCAAAGTGGCAGAGAGTGGGATAATAATACGTGGGAAATAGACTTTGGTAATCAAGCTACTGGCGCCGACCATGCTATTGCTAGAAGCAGTGAGTGAGGTAGTAAAGTAGGTCCAAAGGATGAGTCCGGCGTAAGAAAAAATTGGGTAAGGTACACCCTCGGAACTAATGTTGGCGATGGTACCGAAAAAAATCGAAAAAACCACCATCGTAGAGAGAGGCTGTAGAATAGCCCAGAGTCCGCCGATCAAGGTTTGTTTGTACCTAACTTTGAGATCTCTGATGACGAATGCCCAAAATAGTTCACGGTACTGCCACAGCTCGCTAAAGTTGAGGAGACGCAAACCTCGGGTTGGCGTAATATGCGTTAATAGTTCGCCTGATACCATTGGATGGTCTCCTTTAAGCCACGATCAAAATCTGTGGTTGCAGTAAAACCAAACTCTTTGTTAGCTTTACTGACATCTAGCATGCGCCTTGGCTGACCATCTGGCTTGGTGTGATCCCAAACGATCTTACCTTTATAGCCAACGATAGATGCAATCTTTTCGGCCAAGTTTTTGATCGAGATTTCGAACCCAGCGCCTAGATTGATTGGGTCGGGTTTATTATATTTTTCGGTAGCCAGAATAATCCCTTGAGCCGCGTCCTCCACATAACAAAATTCGCGGGTCGCCATTCCACTCCCCCAAACGGTCACGCTTGGAGTTTGGTTGGATTTGGCGTCCACAAATTTGCGGATCATAGCCGGAATAACGTGACTGCTTTTTTCGCTAAAGTTATCACCAGGACCATAGAGGTTCACTGGGAGGAGAAAAATCGAGTTAAAACCGTATTGTGAACGGTAAGCGGTACCCTGTACTAGCATCATTTTTTTGGCTAAACCATAGGGAGCGTTGGTCTCCTCTGGGTATCCGTTCCAGAGATCTTCTTCTTTGAATGGAACGGGTGCAAATTTTGGATAGGCGCAAATCGTCCCGATCCCCACAAATTTTGCTACATTGGCTTTGCGACTTTCTTCCATCATGTGTACGCCCATGAGGAGATTGTCGTAAAAAAGAGTGCCGGGATAATCGCGATTGTAACCAATACCGCCCACGTTGGCGGCTAAATGGATCACGATATCGGCCCCTGCTACTACCTGAGCACATGATTCTTTAAGACGCAAGTCATATTTGTCGGATCGCGGGATAATAATATCTTTGACTCCACGAGACTCTAGATTAGCGACGATGTGGGAGCCTAGGAAGCCAGCACCACCAGTGATTACAACTTTTTTTCCTGACCAGAAATCTGTCATAGGAGAAGTATACCCTAGTTCTTGAGGAGATTGTAGATAAACCGTACGATGCTAGAGTGGAAGCGGTGGAGGGCAAGATGAAGAGAATTGGCTCCGTTATTTTTGAGCGCGAGATCTCCTTCTGCCATGAGCAGGTCGCGGCTTGTTTCGCTTTTGCTATTTGGCTGGGCACGAAAGCCAGCAAGTACTACCCCTAGATCATGCGGGCGAAATTTGTCCGACAAGCGGAGCCAGTAGTCGTAGTCCATGACATAGTGGTATTTTTCCCTAAACTCGCCGATTGTGAGGTAGGCCCGGCGTGACCAAAAAGTAGATGGCTGGGGGATCATGTTATCGACGATTTTTAGGGTGGTGTGAGAGTAGAGCTTGAGGAGCAAACGTTTGTAGCCGCGAATCAGCCAACCGCCACGAGTAGGCAAACCTGCCTCATCGATCACGATGCAGTCACCGGTAATCCAGTCTGCCTTGGTTTTCTGGTAGTACTCCCCTACCCGCTTTAAAGCCCCTGGATAGTAAACATCGTCCGAGTTGAGATACGCGAGGAGCTCGCCGCTAGCCATCTTTAACCCTTTGTTGATGGCATGGGTTTGGCCTCGGTCGCCCTCGCTGACCCAACGGATTTGCTTGCCGTAGCTCTTGAGGATCGCCACTGTATCATCGGTGCTACCACCGTCAATGACAAAATATTCGAGATTGGGATAACCTTGTGAGAGGACACTGTCGATCGTGGCACGGATAAATTTGCCTTGGTTATATGAGGGGGTGATGATCGAGATCTTGGGGAGTTTCATGATCGCTTCGTAGATTTTTTGGTCGTGACTACTTCTTTGATGCTCACTTCACGGATCAAAAGTGAGATTTGGGTGCGTAGATCTTCGAGGTATACGTGGAGACGGAAGACTAGATAAAAAAGCAAAGCGATCGAGACATAAACTACTACGTCCACCCCCCGGCCGATCCCCAAGATCTCGGCTAGCTCGGTAGTTTTCTCTGGAGAAAAGACCACGATCGTGGCGGTGGTCCAGATGAGGATCCAGAACAGCAAAGCGCCAAAGTGGATTGATCCTCCCTTGAACCGAAGGATAGCGCGCGAAGCGGCAAATAGAATAAAAATCACAAAACCGAGCTGAATAGGTAAAAGTAATGACATATTATCTCCCTAATAAGTAGAATAATTTTAACAGAACCCCAAAACCAGCCGTGTTGGTTTGCCCTTTGGAAATCGAATACTTGGTATAGCGGACATGGATGGGTATCTCACTGTAGCGGAGATTGAGACGTTTGATCTCGGCGAAAAACTCGCTCGATACTTCCATACGATTACTCAAGAGTCGAAGCTGAGAAATGGCACGTGGTCCTAGTCCACGAAAGCCTGATTGCGAGTCGGTAGTCCAGATCCCAAAGAAAAGATAGGTAATTAAATTGCTCAAGTAGAGGATGTAGCGGCGCAGGCGAGGCATCTGCTCATGCACACCAAGAAATCTACTACCGATCACCACATCACTCCCCTCTTTGAGGGTAGTATAGGCCTTTAAAATATCTTGCGGATTGTGCTGACCATCGGCGTCATAGGTGATGAGATAGGTAAAACCACTGCGCTTGGCATACTCTATCCCAGTGCCAAGACTGGCACCAAGACCGGCATTTTGGCGGTGAGTCAGGATAATATCGCCAAGTTGTTCTGCAATCATTTTTGTATTATCAAAAGAGCCGTCGATGACGATAATGATGAGACTTTCAAGTGGTAGTTTTTGGAGTGCAGCACGAACAGGCAGGGTGGTCTCCTTCCAAACTGATCCTTCGTAGTAGGAAGGGAG
>CAZBML010000071.1:0-4145 GCA_964493295.1 uncultured Pseudomonadales bacterium
AGTATCGGCACTCGCGACATCTTCAAGATTGATATGTTTGCACCCATTATTACAGCCATCGAAACATCGTCTGGCAAATCGTATGAGGGCAACGAATCACCCATGCGTGTCATCGCCGATCACTTGCGTGCCGCCACCTTTATGATGGCAGAGGGATTAGAGCCCAGCAACAAAATGCAGGGCTATGTCCTGCGTCGCCTGCTCCGTCGCGCGGCCGTCAAGGCTCGCGAACTAGGGGGTGACGCCAAAACTATTTTTGCTGGGTCAATCCCGGCAGTAATCAAAGAATATGCGCAAGCCGGATTTGTGAATATCGATAAAACTAATCACGTTTTATCCGTCATGGACGCTGAAATGACCAAATTTGGCAAAGCTCTAGATCGTGGTCTCAAAGAAATGGATAGAGCCAAGCCAGAGAATCTCACCGCCCATTTTGTTTTTGACCTTTTCCAGTCCTACGGTTTCCCTTACGAGGTAAGCGAAGAGTTGGCGCTAAAGAAAGGGGTAAAGCTAGACAAAGCCGAGTTCGACAAAGTTTTTGACGAACACAAACAGGGGAGTCGTACAGCCAGCGCTGGGATGTTTAAAGGTGGTCTCGCCGATCACTCTGAAATCACCACCAAGCTCCACACAGCCACCCACTTGCTTCACAAAGCACTCCGTACCGTGCTAGGGAGCGAAGTCCACCAGGCTGGCTCCAACATCACCCCGGAGCGACTTCGCTTTGATTACACCTACGCCGGCAAACCTACCCCTGAGCAACTCAAAGAAATCGAATCTATGATCAATGACAAGATTAAACAAGATCTTCCCGTCACCAAGCGGATCGAAGATAAAAAGGCGGCGATCAAAAGTGGCGCCATGGCCTTCTTTGCCGAGAAATACCCTGACAAAGTGAGTGTTTACATAATCGGGAAGGACCCCGACAAGGATTGGTACTCCAAAGAGCTCTGTGGTGGTCCCCACGTCGAGCATACGGGTACGATCGGCGCCGTCAGCATTTTCAAAGATGAGTCCTTGGGCTCTGGCACCCGCCGCATCTACGCCCGCCTGGCCGTGCCCCAAGCGTAGCCAAAGGCGAAGTGGGGTGCTATCCTAAAGGTATGGAACTAGGCAATTTTTTGGGCAAACTCAAAGGTGAAAAACAATCCGCTCCAGAACAGTTCTTGGCCCTCATTTTAACCGACGAGGTTGTCCAGGCGGCCGTTTGGCAGGTAGTCAACGAAGTGACCGAAGTGGTCTCGATCGGCACCCCAGTCGAATGGGATGGCGACACTGGCACAACTAGTGAGCTAGTTACTGCCGTCGACGCCACTATCTCTAGTGCCACCGAGGGGATAGAAGACGAGCCCACAGGGGTCATTCTGGGAGTTCCTCACTCCTGGACCGACAAAAACGGGCTCCTAGGTGTTAAACGCGAATTTATCAAAACAATTAGCAAAGAACTCGAACTCAAAACTCTCGGTTTTGTTGTCATTACCGATAGCATCTTGAGTTATCTCAAAATGCAAGAGGGGACACCAACCACCTCCATCCTCATCCAAGTTAGTCGGGACGAATTGATCCTCGTCTTGGTCCGTCTGGGCAGGATCGAGGGAGTCGAAACCATTGGTCGAAGCGATGATGTTGTCACCGATGTCACGGAGGGAATCGCTAGGTTTAAAGTTGTCGACAATCTCCCCTCGCGCCTCATCTTGTTCAATAGTATGCATAGTCTCGATGACTTGATCCAAAATCTCTTGAGTGTCGATTGGCCAGCTGAGTTCAACTTTCTCCATACCCCCAAAATCGAAGCTCTACCCAAAGATATCGCTATTAGAGCCTTGACCGTTGCCGGTGGCACCGAAGTGGCCAAAAGTCTCGGTTTTACAATTTCCGATCCCGTAAAAAAAGCTGAAGTGCAAGTCCCGCCCGAAGTTCAAGACATACCATCTCCAGCCGATCTCTCCCCATCGGTTGATCCTGAACCAGACCTCCTCTCTGCCGCCGAGATCGGCTTTACCTCTCTCACCCCTGAGTCCACCACTCCTAAGTCAGATTTTATCGATCCAGATGACGAACCAGCGATAGATACGGCTCCTGCTCCCGCGCCTACTCACAAACCCATAAAACTTCCTCGTCTAACCCTCCCACACCTACATGTCCAGCTCACGGGTATCAAGAGACATTGGTGGATCACTGCCGGTGGGCTCCTAACCTTGGGAGTGCTTGTTTTCTATTTAGTCTGGGTTATACCCCATGCTACACTCACTATCGCTGTCGAGCCCAAAGCGCTGGATCAGGCAGTAGATCTCACTTTGTCGGCCAGTGATAGCTCGATCGATTTTGTTGATCGCATTGTGCCAGCGGAACTCGAGGTTGTTTCAGAAAGCGGGGAAAAGATTGCCGAAACAACCGGCAAAAAAACCGTAGGTGAGACCGCAACAGGTGAAGTTACGATTTACAATCGCACCTCTGCCTCAAAAACATTCACCAAAGGCACTCAGCTTTCCAGTGGCTCACTCAAGTTCTCGCTCGATTCCGACGTGACGGTAGCGAGCAAATCAGCCGGCTCGGACTACATCGATGTTCCCGGCAAAGTTACTGCCAAACTCACTGCCAGCGTGATTGGACAGGACAGCAATCTTCCATCTGGCACCGAGTTTACCATTCAAAATTTTGGCAAAGATAGCTATATTGCCAAAAACGAAACCGCACTCCAAGGCGGCAGTTCAGAAGAAGTCCAGGTTGTGAGTAAAGATGATCAGAAAAATCTCGTAAGTGACTTGATCCAAGATCTGCTCGATCAACTAAAAACCCGCGAATCGACAAATAGCGAGCCTGGTACCGGAGTTTATCTCATTGCCGACTCCGCTAAAACCGAGGATGTCACTTATTCTGCCAAGATCGGGGAGCCAGCCAAAAATCTAACTGCAAATCTTACTCTCAAAGTCGTGCTCCTCAAATACAATACGGCAGACGTCACCACTCTCGTCAACTCCGCAATCGATCAGGCCGTCCCCGAGGGTTATATAAGGGCCAATTTGCCCTCTACCGTAGATCTCACTGCTAGTTCAGTCTCAGAAGACAACCAAACCGTCAAAGGTAATGCCCAAGTAAAAATCTCGCTCTTACCTGTAATCGACTCTCAACAAATTAAAACTGCCCTCAAAGGCAAGTCTACGCGTGCCATCGAGCCAATCCTCCTGCAAGCTATACCTGGCTACTTACGTACCGAAGTAGCCCTCTCTCCCCGCTTTATCCCACCTCGCTTTGTCTCTCTCCCCTTAAATCCGAATAATCTCATCCTCAAATTAACCCCAAGTCTATGAGTTATCGCTACGTCAAAGCTCCACCAGGGTACAAACTCTTGATTCCACCTAGCCCCCTCTCTCAGGTACGGTATATCCTTTCGTTGGTCTTGATCACGCTCGGAATCGCGACTTTTACTACTGTGGCCTATCCTTTGGTTTACTACCAGATCATTTTTGCCCCAAACTTTCCGCGCACTTCGCCCATTTCTCCCTCAATGATCAATCACGTCCAGCCAGTCAAGGCTGCCGAGACCCCCACAGTAGTCGATGAAGTGGTCAACACCGCCTTTGATTACACCGATTCATCTAGTTGGTTTACCGGTTCAAGTACCAAGCCAAAAGAAGCTAGTGTCTATGCTGTCTATACACTCTCTATCCCCAAGCTGGGTATCGATCATGCGGTAGTTCGCAGTGATCATACCGATCTCAAGCAATCACTCATTCAATACAGTGGCACAGCTTTGCCAGGCAACCTCGGCAACACCGTTATATTTGGTCACTCTGTCTTGCCACAATTTTTCAACCCCCAAAACTATCTGACGATTTTCTCTACCCTGCACAGGCTCAAAGTAGGAGATACCATGGAGATTGTCGCCGATGGTGCAACCTACACTTACAAGATTTCGGAGATGTATGAAACCTCACCAGATGACTTGACTCCACTGGCCCAGGTGTACAATGGCCGCTATCTCACATTAATTACCTGTACTCCGCCTGGCACCTATCTGCGTCGCCTGATCATTAAAGCCTACGTTTTATGAGCAAATACTTGGGTATCGACTACGGCCTCTCCCACATCGGTCTTGCTACCTCTGAGCACACGCTTGCTTCCCCGCTCCCATCTCTCCCCAA
>CAZBML010000072.1:0-4108 GCA_964493295.1 uncultured Pseudomonadales bacterium
GCGGTATAGGTAATTTGGTTTTGGTAGTCACCGGCGGCCTGGGTAGCACCTACTCCTAGGCGGTAGCAGATGTAGGCGTCCTCGGCGTTGGCGACTGTGGTCGAGGACATGATGGTCTGGGGAGTCTCGCCCCCAGTGATGTCGGCAAATTGGCGCGAACAGAAAGTGCCAGTACAGTTGCCGGTTGCGGTCGTGTACTGGAAGGGAACGGTGGCCGCATCGACGTTTTGGATCGAGAAGCCAAAACCATTGACAGTAGAAGTGGTCCATTCGTCGGAGACCGATTCGGAGGCGAGCGTGTTGTTGCCTGGATTGTCGGCAATAAAGGGAGTGGTGCCGCCATCTTTGCCTAGCTGATCATTTTCACTGGCAGTCACGACGTAGCCGGAGCTGGCGTTGGTATTGACGGTCAGCTGGTGAGCCAAGTTTTTGAAAGTGTTGAGAATCATGGTACCAAAGGGAACAGACAAGGCAGTAGTTGTAACATCGGTCGAGACTCCACAGCGAGTTTGGCCAGATGCAATGCCAGTGATCGTGAGATTGATGGTAGGATCGACCGTGGCAGTCACACGAACACCTTCGATATGTGCAACCCGGGCGGAGCTATTGTCAACTGGAGTGGCGGAATTGGGGTTTGCACCGGCACTAAAGTTTTTGACTATGACTGGGTAAGTGTCGGCCGTGCCTTCGGTGTGCGAGGTTCCTGTAGCTGGAGCTATTGGAGTATTGGTGCCATTGGTATTGCCAATATTGATGGTAATGGCTTGGCCAATTGAACCTGCACCTGAATAGTGGACCTCGAAACAGTGATAGTTGGCGGGGCTCGTACACCCGGTTGCGCCAGCGGCTGTTGCGACACCAGTTACAAAATCGTAAACGCCAGCATCCGTTGCTGATACATCGACAGAAGTGTTAAAGTCATAGCCCTGGTCGTCGGGATTGCCATCGTTGGGGGTTGTGGCATCGGCTGGGAGGAGGATTTGAAAGAAGCCGTTTGCTACGGCGGTAGTTGTGCTAAAGGTAACTACATGGCGAGGCTTGGCTTTGAGGTAGATAGGGTCGTTGTCATCGGCGTCACCGGAGGCTAAAACTGGAGTGACAGTAAACTGGCTAGCGCTCAAAATACTCAAGACTGTATAGCTACCGGTACCGATAGTAAGTGAGTCTCCAGCACGCAGGGGCGCTGTACTAATGGTGTTGGCTGGGGCGCTGGTAGAGGTTTTGAGGGTGACAGTACTAGAGCCTGCCGAAGTGCCAGTTGAGTCTACCCGGGCATTGACGGACATGCGAGATGACTGCAAGGTGTCTTTGACACTAGTCAAGTTGGCTGATTCGAGCTTGTGAGGTACGAGGAGTGCACCAAAAAGACAGAGAACGACGATGCCATAGCCTACGAGAGATTTCATACTATCATCTAATCTAGTTCTTTTCGCGTGGAGTGTCAAGTAAATTTTGGGGTGAATTACGCCTGGTATTTAAAACTACTACCGCGATCAATAAAATTATGGCAAAAATTATGATAGTTAGACGAATGGGGAAGAGCCAAAGGGTTTTTTCGATTTGGGTGATTTTGGTTCCTCCCTGGGTGGTGAGGGTCAAAGTAAGGCGATGGGGTCCGAGATTGGACCAGTGTGGTTGCCAGGAGAGAGGGAGTGGGTCGGAGCAGTTTTGGGAATCGACCTTTTTACACTCGCTTTTGAGGAGAGCGAGCTTGCGGCTAGAGTTCCCGAGGATCAAGTTGGGGTAGAGGTGGCGAGTGAAGATGCTGTTGCCCGTTGGACCAGCAATTACAAACTCTCCATCTGGGCGAACCATAATGGGGGATTGGTTTTTGGCGATCGGAGACAAGGAGAGCGGTGACCAGGTGTCGTGGATAAAGGGGAGGTTAAAGTCCGCCAAGTCGAGGTTGATGGGCATGACACCAGTTGGGTTGATGGTGACGAGGATCAGGGCGGCAATGCCGGGAGTGATCGTGGTAGTACGGGCGTCGCCCGCTTGGGTGTTTGGGGCAAAGACGAGGGCGAGATATAGATCTTGTGCTATATCGACACTGGCAGATTCGAGGGTTAGGGTGGGGGACTCTGCAGGTCCTGAGAGTGAATAAATCAGGGGAATAGAGCTAGGTACGAGCGGGTTGGGATCGATTGTGACGTGCCCATCTTCATCCGTCGGAGTCGCCAAGTGGAGGGTAGGAGCCGCCAAAGCAGTATCACCTCCTGCAGTGAGGGTGAAGGTTTGAGTAATTTTTTTGCCTGGAGCGAGCATGATTTCTACTACTGGGGGAGAGATGCTCAGACTCGCGGACTGGGCTTGAACAGGTGAGATAAATCCTAAATTCCAAATCCTAAATCCCAGATAAATTCCAAATACCAAACGGATTAGAGATAAGAGTGAATTATTTGAGGATTTAGATTTTTGAAATTGCATATTTGTTTAAAATTTAGATATTAGGATTTAGGATAGAGATATTAGTTGTTAGGATTTTAATATACAGGGGTCGCGATGTAGACAATCTGAGTAGTGTAGTCGCCGGCGGCCTGGGTCGCATTGGGCGAGACTTTGTAGGTCACGGTCGCAAGGCGATTTTTGCCGGCCGCAGTCGTAGTCATAATGGTCGCGGGAGACTCGCCCAAGCTCAGGTCAGGGAAAGGACGAAAGTAGGATGAGGAGATAAAGTCGGAGGCGATGTCATCACCCGTCAAGTTGTAACCAAAACCGTTGTTGGTGGAGGTAGTCCAGATACCGGCAGAGGTCTCGGTGCAAGTACCGGCATCACAAGTGGTGTCGGGGATGGCGTCGCTAGTTGATGGGCGCTTGAGCTTGGTGGTTTCGTAGGCAGTGACACTGTAGCCATGACCGGGAGCACTGACTGTGAGTGTGTGTGAGGCTGTCGTAAAAGTGTTTAGGGGTAGACTGCCAAAGTTGATCGCTAAAGCAGAGATGCTAAAAGAAAAGTTGTAGAGTGTATAGATGTACTGGAAGCCAGCTTTGACATGGTAACCGGCACTGCTAAAAAACTCGGCGGCAATCTGGCCGACTGTGTCTGTCAAGTTGTAGCTCGCCGAGGATTTGAACCCAGAAGTAATGTTGAAATTGCCCAGACGAATGCGATAGTTGCTCGAGTCCATCGAGGTTTGGGCGTGTGCTGTGGGTATGACACAGTACCAGAGTGAGGCAGTGACAAAGATAGCAAGGAGATAGCGCATAATTTTAGTATAGCAGTGAGACAGCGTATAGTTTAACTATGGATAATCTAATACAGTATATAAGTAGTGAGGACGTGAGGTTCCCGGCCAGGTTAAAATCGCCAACCATCAAGCCGAGCGTGAAAGGTTTGTGGGTCAAAGGCGAGATGGCCAGTTTTGGTTTTGAAAAAACAGTGGCGATTATTGGGTCGCGCAAAATGAGCAGGTATGGCAAGCAAGTACTGCAAGAAATTGTGCCACGGTTTGTGGCGGCGGGGTATACGACAATATCGGGATTTATGTATGGAATTGATACAGAAGTTTATAGATTGACTATAGAAAATGGAGGCTTAACAGTGGCGGTGCTAGGGTATGGGATCGAGTGTCCGAGTGAGATAAAAGTAGATAGTAAATGCCTCCTCATGTCCGAGTATCCGGGGACGACTAGGGGGCAAGTCAGGACATTCCCCCAGCGCAACCGGATAGTGGTTGGACTCTCGGATTTGGTGGTTGTGGTCGAAGCAGGGGTCAAATCTGGGTCGCTGAACTCGGCCAGCTGGGCGAGGCGACAGGGGAAGCCAGTGTTTAGCGTGCCGGGATCAATTTTTTCCTCGACTTCGGAAGGATCCAATATCTTGATCTCGGAAGGTAAGGCGATCTCTCTGACACTGGCGAGGCTGGATCAGGCGCTAGAAAAAGACGAGCAATATTTATACTCTGAAAAAGGACGGCAGAATAGGCAAAATAATCGATTGAGCGCGAGCGAGAGTACATTAATTGCACTACTAAAGCTCGGTGGGCCGCAAGGGATGAATGAGCTCTCGCGAGGACTGGGAAAACCAGTGGGAGAGGTGGCGGCGATGCTCATGAGTTTGCTCCTGCGAGGCGAAGTGAGGGAGGAGAGAGGAGTGTGGGGGACGGTT
>CAZBML010000073.1:0-4103 GCA_964493295.1 uncultured Pseudomonadales bacterium
GAGTAAAAAACCCTAACTAAAATGTGAGTGAGCGATCTGGCGGCAATTGAGACAGCCAAAATCGCAACTAGCTTACCGGTTAAAACTGTTTCTGCCCAAGGGAAGGAATCGGCACCATAGGCCAAGCGGACGAGCGGGATGCGTAGAATTAGCACAATTACGCTAGAGGGAAGAGCTAGATAGAGCATCTCGAGAATCGTGTTGTTGACCATGGGGGCTAGAGAGCGAAGATCATTTTTGGAGGTTTCTTTGGTAAAGAATGGGAGAGAGGCCTGGCCTATTGGGATGCCGATCAAGCGAACGGGCAAATTGGCGAGTTGCTGGGCGATCGAGATAATTGTTACTGTTCCCACAGAGAGCCAGCTAGAGAAAGTAACAATCGCTGTTGCCTCGATCTGCACAAGTGAGAGAGTCAAGACACGAGGTAGCATGAGCAGGCTCATTTCTTTGACTGCGCCGTGACTCTTGTCCCAGACGAACCGATACTTGAAACCTAGTTTGCGGGCGAGTGGGAGCTGAGCCAAGAGATGGAGACAAGCTCCAATTACAACACCAACTGCGGCACCGTAAATACCTAGATTTTTACTAAAAACCAGAATGCCAATAATAATCCCGACGTTATAGAGAACAGGAGAGAGAGCTGGAATCAAGAACCGCTTATGCGTTTGAATAACTCCTGTCAAAAAAGAAGAAAAGCCAAAGAAAAGCTGAGCAAAGGCCATGATGCGGGTGAGACCGACCATGAGCTCTAACTGTTCCTGCGAAAATCCTCCAGCAATCAACCGACTCAAGGGATAGGCAAAAATAATAACTAGGATGGTCAAACAAATCATCACTATCATGACGGAGTTGATCATGGATGAGGCAATGAGATTGCTTTCATCTTTTTTGTTGAGGTAGCGACTAAAGACAGGAATAAAAGCTGATGACAAAGCACCGACTATGATGATTTGAAAAATCATGTCTGGGATGCGAAAAGCGGCCCAGAATACGTCGACCACAGCTTTATCAGCATAAAAATACTGAATAAGTAACCTAGTGCGAACTAGGCCCAGAAGGGCCGAAATGAGCGTGGCGCCCATGATGATGGTAGCGGCAGAGAGGATAGAGGAACTTTCTTTTTCAAAAAGATTTTTACCGTTTTGGACTAAGCGTTTGAACATAGAACTTAGTGTACCCCACTTCGCTAAGGCTATGCTAGGGGTAAGAGGTCGTTGCGTACGAACGCGTGACCTGGTATACTTCACAGCAATATGCCAATAACCAAGTCAGCAACAAAAAAAGCGAGAGTCGATAAAAAGCGAACTGCAGGAAACCTGGCCACTAAGGGTCGCTTGAAAACTACAATTAAAGAGGCAAGAGCTAACCCAGGAGTTGATACTCTAAGAGCTCTGTACTCTGCAATGGATAGAGCAGTCAAGCATCACATAGTTACAAAAGGTCATGCCGCTAGACTTAAGTCCCGCATCTCAAAATTGGGCAAGAAATAGACCAAGCAAAATTCTCATACATTAGCTATACTGGAGGCATGAAACTGCCTGCATTTTTTGGTCATAAACGATCAATTAATTTGTTGCCTCGGGACGCATTTGAGAGTAGTACTCTGGGAGTGATCCTGGAGTGGTCGTTGGTTTTTGGTAAATGGGCAGTGATAGTGACCCAACTAGTTGTGATGGGGGCATTTTTGTATCGCTTTACATTAGATCGAAATTTAACTGATTTGCGCAAGTCAATAGCCAAGAATGTGGCTATTGTTAAATCATACGAACAAGTTGAAAGGGATTATGTCTTAGCTCAGAAACAAGTATTGAGAGCAAGAACTGCGTTGGCTGCGCAAGAGAAAATGAGCCAAACCCTCACAGTCTTGAGCCAGATTACTCCTAGCGAAATCTGGTACGACCGAATTAGTATAACCCCCGAAGCGCTATCGCTAAATGCATTTGCGGCCACGCTACCTGGATTTGGCAAATTTTTGACAGCGGCACAAAAAAATTCTTCGTTTGAGGGAATCAGACTCACTAAACTAGAAAGTAGTTCGGCTAAAGGAGCGCAAATTCAATTTGAGGTATCGCTCGACTTAATCGGAGATAAAACTGCACCGGGGGTCAAGAAATGAACATCAATGCTAGGAGATACTCTCAGGATTTACGTCGTTATTACCGGATGCCGGCAGTGCAAGTATCGCTAACTTTGGTGTTGTCGGTATTTCTAATGAGTATTTTTGTATTCTTTGCATTGAGACCAACTATCTTGTCAATTGTAAATCTCAAAAAAACTATTAGTGAATCAAAAAAAGTATTACAACAACTAGAAACTAAAGTTAATTTTTTGCAAAAGGCCTCAAACCAATTAGAGACATTGCGGCCAGTAATCCCAAATATCAACAATAGTATTCCCAATAACGGAGCTATGTATTCGCCTATTACATTCGCGATTGATGAATTGGCATTTCAGACAGGAGTAGTCGTCGAAAGTGAGTCTCTTGGCCCGACATTACTGTATTCTCGGATCCTCTCCCCTTTCACTCCAAATAAGAATCAAAAAGTGGTTGAGCTGAGCTTTAACCTGAGAGTAAGCGGTGGCTATAGCGAGGTGACAAATTTTTTGAACTTGATGATGAAAATGGAGCGAATCGTCCTCGTTGATAATGTCACGATCGCCAAACAAGCGGGTGCGAGAAACTCTTCTGCCAGTGTTGTGATGAACATAAGTGGGATGGCATTTTACCTAGCCGAGGCTGGTCAGCTCGACAAAGCTCTAATACAGAAAAAGGGAGGCAAATAATGGCAGTGAGAGATACGATTTTAGTCAGTAAAACTTTGTATCAGCTTGGAGTGATAACTTTGATTACCTCGATACTCTGGGTAGGAATTGTGGTTTACCAAGCGGCTACTAAACCATTGGCTGTGGATATTGATAAATCGATCTTGGAGCCAATCAATACAACTATTGATCAAGAGACGATTACAGCGATTACGAACCGATTGAAAATTGAACCCAGATCAGTTGAGCTTACTGCCAGCGAGAGTGCTACTATAGAGGAAGATAAAGGAATATGAGCTTGTTAACAAAGAGATTTCCAACTATTTTGGGGTTGTTTTTTTTGGTGGTGATTGTGGTGGGAATATTCTTCTATTACTCAAGTACAAAGACGACAAACGTGGCTCGCGAGCTAGTCCCAACTAAAGTCAGAATTACTAATGTGGCGGATAACAAGTTTAGCGTATCTTGGATAACAGCCATCCCCACAACGGGGGAGATTGAGTTTGGGCAAGTAGGAGAGAAACTAACTACACGCGCCAAAGACGATAGGGGTACAAGTCAGTTTGTGACACACCATGTCACAGTTGAGGGTCTACAGCCTAGTACACAATATGCATTCCGAATATTGAGTGGAGATAAGTTGGTCAGATTTGATAATAGTGGTAAACCATATAATGTAGCTACTGGGCCAGTGATTGGTGCAACTCCAGGCTCACAGAATTTTTACGGTAATGTGGTACTCCCCTCAAAGCAACCAGCAGAAGAGGCACTGGTTTATATCTCCTTCCCTGGTGCGGCACCTGCATCGGCCATCGTGAGAGATGAGGGTAATTATGCCTTCACCTTGTCAACTATGCGATCGAGTGATAATCGAACGTACATCACCTATGATCCTTCGGCGAGCATAGCAAGTATCACCGTCGAATCTGGCAAGCAACAATCGATAGTATCAGCATCGCTTGCAAACTCGGCACCCGTACCGCCTATTACCCTAGGTCAGAACGCTGAGTTTCTGAACCAGCCACAAAAAGTAGATGAGGTTGCACAGGTAGAAGTAGTCGCTGAGAAACCAGCAATTTTTAATGTCGAGCCACTGGCTCCAGACACTGCAAATATCAATGCGATTTCAACAACTACAGTGACTATTTTGAATCCAAAAGAACCTGGCGAAGTACTCAAGACACTCCGACCTGAGTTCCGGGGAACGGGTCCTGCTGGTGGAGGCGGAGTCCGCTTCCTGGACCATCCTGGATGAAGGCTCCTGGCCCGTGTATGCTCGCCTGACCCGCCCCCTGCCCCGGGCCGGCAACCTGATCCGCGATGACCTCGATGTGCCGGCG
>CAZBML010000074.1:0-325 GCA_964493295.1 uncultured Pseudomonadales bacterium
ATAATCCATTATAAATCCGCCTGACATCAGATATACAGGCGACGTTAGATGACATATATTTGTGCTATCTTTATGTTTGCGGGTCACTTTGTACAAGTACAAAGTGACCCGCAAACTGAATTAAGGAACAAATATACGTCTTCTTCCTTTCAGTCAGTCGACCGCATTGCACTCTCGCTTCGGTCGCTATCAGGAAGAGTATATTTTAGCGACCTTTGCTCGGATCACCTAACTAGCGCACATCTGTTTAGCTTCAGTGCCCTCGCTCTCCCATATTGCTCGCACGGTGATATGTTAGGATAATTATCATGCTTAAGTCTGCTTG
>CAZBML010000074.1:335-2360 GCA_964493295.1 uncultured Pseudomonadales bacterium
AAAATATTGGAATATATTTCACGATCAAATCAAGCGCAGTAGACGTATTAAAGGCAGATAATTGGCTTATCCAAGGTGGAGATGTTCAGTAGATTTAGTCATATGTTAGGATAAATATCATGCTCCAATCTGCCTGGGAAGAAATCGAGATTCTCTACACCCATCCCTCTGTGGATCCTTCGACTGTCGCCCAGTTTAGATCACTCCACGACTATCAATCTACTCACACCAAAGGGGAGGGCAACCCGCTCCACTACTGCTCTTTTTTCCTCCCCTATGACCAATCAGCTGGCAAAATTTATCTTGGTCATCACAAGAAAGCAGACGACTGGATCCCACCCGGTGGCCACATCGAGCCAGGCGAAACTCCCAGTCAGGCGGCCGTCCGCGAGATGAAAGAAGAGCTTGGGGTAGTGATCACTAGGGACCAGCTCAAACCATTTTGTCTTTCGGTCAAACAAATAGGTCGCCCCGAAGTTGGTTGTATGGCCCACTACGATATATGGCACCTAGTCCACCTGCCGGTACACGATTTTGATTATCTCAAGTCCGAGTACTATGACGCGCACTGGTTCCCTATCTCAGACGGCGTCAAAATGATCACCAAAAATCCCGACTTCGCAGAGATCATCCAGAAATTGATCTGAGCTGTACGGCGTAGGCCATATGCGTTAAAATGAATCGATATGAACATAGCCTGTATCGGGACTGGATTTGTCGGGGTTGTCACAGCTGGGGTCCTAGCCAAGCTAGGTAACCAGGTCATCGGGCTCGACATCGATGAGCAAAAAGTGGCCTCACTCAAGCAGGGGATCGTCCCTTTTTACGAGCCCGGCTTGACCGATCTACTCCTCGAGACCCAACAATCTAACCACCTCAGTTTTACCAGTGACTACCAAACAGCCATCTCACCTGCAGATATTGTCATGATCATGGTAGGCACCCCCACAACCCCTAATGGCGAAGCGGACCTCAAGTATGTCTATGCCTCTGCAGAGTCCCTCGCTCCCTACCTCAAAGAAAACGCCATCGTCATCATCAAAAGTACCGTCCCGCCAGGGACAAACGCCAAGGTTCGCGACCTAATCGCGGCCAAAACCAAAGTTGCGTTTGAGATGGCCTCGGTGCCAGAGTTCCTCAAAGAGGGGACCGCGGTAGAAGACACTCTCCACCCCGACCGCATCGTCCTCGGAGTCGAATCGCAGAAAGCTCGCGATCTCCTAGTCGCGCTCCATGCCCCCCTGACGAGCAATATTGTTGTGATGAAACCCGAGAGTGCTCAGATGAGTAAATATGCCGCCAACAACTACTTGGCCACCCGGATTACTTTTATCAACCAGATATCCGATCTCTGTGAGCTAAACGGAGCCGACATCGAAGAGGTTATCAAGGGTATTGGTGAAGATAAACGGATTGGCAAACACTACTGGTATCCTGGCCTTGGGTATGGGGGATCTTGTTTCCCCAAGGACGTCAAAGAAATTGCCTCGTACGCCAAATCTGTCGGTCAAACAGAGAGTCTATTTATCAAAATCGACGATCTCAACGAAAAGCGCATCCCCAAGCTCATGGCACACTACGACCAGCTGGTAGGTGGCTTTGCCGGCAAGACTGTTGCCATCCTTGGTCTCTCGTTCAAGAAAAATACCAATGACACACGCGTTGCCCCCTCCCTCGCAGTCATCCCTTGGCTGGTTCAAAAAGGCGCTAAAATCAGAGCCACCGATCCCAAAGCGATAGATGAAGCCAAATCTCTTTTACCTAGTGAAGTTGAGTACTTCCCCGATCCATACACTGTAGTGCAGGGCGCCCACGTTGTGATCCTCCTCGTTGAGTGGGATGAGTATACGAGTCTAGATTTGTCCAAGCTCAGTACTCTCATGCTCGAGCCAAAATATTTCCTCGATACGCGTAACCAGTACAACTCGACTACTGCAACAACTGCCGGACTCAAATATAAAGGAATAGGGAGATAAAATTATTATTTTAAGATTTAGGATTTAAGATTTAGGATTTAAGAAATAT
>CAZBML010000074.1:2370-4090 GCA_964493295.1 uncultured Pseudomonadales bacterium
CATTTAAACCTCTTGTCGGAATTGTATGGAGAAAGGTAAAATGAAAATTTTAATAACTGGTGCTGGTGGGTTTGTCGGCACCTATCTAATCAAAGAACTAAAGCAGGATCCTGAGTGCGAGATTTTTGGCTCGGTTTTCAAATCTACTAGTGACATCTCTACTCTCCTGAGCGCTGACCATATCATCGAAGGTGACTTGAGCGATTCAAACTTCACGTCCGAGCTCATCCAGAAAACTCAGCCAGAGGTAGTCTACCATTTGGCCGCCCTCTCCGTCGTGGGCTCCAGTGTCGACAAGGCCGTTTCAGTGATGAATACCAATACCACTATTTCGTACAACATCCTCGAAGCAGTCAAAGCTCACGCGCCTACCGCCAAATTTATTGCCATCTGCTCGGCCAACGAGTACGGTGCAGTCACAGACACTACTGCCCCCATCAACGAAGCCACCCCTCTGCGTCCACTCAATCCCTATGCCGTCTCAAAAGTGACGCAAGAAATGCTCGCCACTATGTACCACTTGGCCTACGGTCTCAACGTGATTATTTTGCGACCGTTCAACCATACTGGTATTGGCCAAACGACCGAATTTGTCATCCCCAAACTAGCCGAGCAATTCGCCAAAATCGAAAAAGGCCTCTTGCCACCCGTTATCGAAGTCGGCAACTTGGATACCGTGCGAGATTTTACCGATGTTCGCGACATGGTCCGTGGCTACGTCTTGGCCGCCCAAAAAGGCGTGCCAGGTGAGATCTACAACTTGGGTAGTGGTCGGGGTTATACCATCCAGCAAATCATCGAGATCTTTACTTCGCTCTCGTCTGCTCAAGTCGAGATTAGGGTCAAAGACGACCTGGTTCGCACTGCCGATGTCCCTGTCTTGATCGCAGATATCTCCAAATTCCAGTCCCTCACAGCCTGGCAACCTTCTATCGAGCTAAATACTACAATTTCGGATATACTTAATTATTATAGGGGATAAATTATGACTAAAAAAGCTCTAATTACTGGCGTCACCGGACAAGATGGTTCTTATCTAGCCGAGTACTTACTAGAAAAAGGTTACAAAGTATACGGGATGAACCGGCGTACCAGTACCCCCAACTATTCGCGGATCAAAGACATCGTCGATCAAATCGAGTTGGTCTCGGGAGATCTCCTCGACCAGCACTCGCTAACTCAAGTGATCAAAGATATCCAGCCCGACGAGATCTACAACTTGGCGGCGCAAAGTTTTGTCAAAGCCAGCTGGGAACAGCCCATGTTTACCGGGGAATCGACTGGATTAGGCGTGGCTCGCATGCTCGAAGCGGTCCGTTTTGCTTGTCCCGGAACCAAGTTTTACCAAGCTAGTTCCAGTGAAATGTTTGGCAAAGTCCAAGAGATCCCTCAGGTAGAGAGCACCCCGTTTTGGCCTCGATCACCCTATGGTGTGGCCAAAGTCTATGGTCATTGGATCACGGTCAATTATCGCGAGTCCTACAATCTCTTTGCGGTCTCAGGTATTTTGTTTAACCACGAGTCTCCCAGACGTGGTCTAGAGTTTGTCACCCGCTAAATCACCAATACCGTCGCCAAAATCAAACACGGAAAAGCCGACAAAATCTATCTCGGCAATCCCGATGCCAAGCGCGACTGGGGCTACGCCAAAGACTATGTCGAGATGATGCATCTCATGCTCGAACAGCCTACCCCCGAAGATTTTGTTATCGCAACCGGC
>CAZBML010000075.1:0-4078 GCA_964493295.1 uncultured Pseudomonadales bacterium
CTAGGAGGTGGCGCTCCTCATGGGCTGTGCGGCGGAATTCGAGATCTTCGGGGATAGGGTCGTGTGTGATGGGCATGAATTAAGTGTAACTTTCGCTTGCTTTTACGTCCAGCCCCATTCCTTTAGACGGTAAGTTGGGTATGACTCTGCCACTGCCATTGCGGGGTTGGCAGGGATCAGTCCTTGTTGAGACATCCAGCTTAAAGCATCAATAAATGCCATGGCACTCACTTCATGACTTGCGTGATTCAATCTAGCGATCTCTTCGAGACGTAGGTTACTTTGGGCAATGGCTGCTTCCATATTGCCGAGCTGGGCGATGACGTTGCCCATGTGAGAGAACAAAACCCCCTCATGAATTAGTGGTATTTTGGTATTTAGTTTTGTACCTCCGACAATGACCTCTGGTGCGGTTCCACCTATTGCATGAATAATATATGCTGGCTTGACTGATTTTGGACCGTTTTCGGTACTGAGTTCTACCGAAATAATCGTGTTTCTATTAGCTTTGATTGATTTGATTGTAGTTTGTAACGATAAGCCATAGACATTAATGCGGGGTAGGGCTACCAGCGTGCCAGATTTGATTGTAGTTAGAGGTTTATTTAGGATGTCTTCTTTCGTGCCTCTATATGCCACAAGCGTTTGATTGATACCAAGCTTATGTAATTTGTCTGCTACGACAGTGGCGTCATTTTCGGTGCCAAATCCTTCACCAAAAAGTTTGAGCATTTTCTCACTGTTTTCATTCTTTTGAGCGGTGAGAGTGTTAAAGAGTTCTTTGAGATATTTAATGGGTTTAGCGGTGAATTTGAGGTAGTCAAAACTCTCAGGAATTTCGATATTCTCCTTGAGAAGGAGTCGATCAATTTGCCAAGCTAGAATTCCAGCGGGCAAGTCTTCAAGACCCACGAGCCCTGCCCCAATGATCACAACTGTGTCGCCACTTTCGTTAAAATCAAGCTCGAGTGTACCTAGTCGCTCGCCATTACCAATGTGATCGTTGATTTGTCGGCTGAGTTCATAGGCGTAGGAGTGATTGGAGTATTCGTCGTAGTCACGGTTTTCCTGAGGAATAATAGCGTGGCGTTCCCTTGTACCTGTTGAAATGTAGACATTGCTAGGGTCGAATTTATCTATGAGTTCAGCGAGTGATAATCCTGAATCACCTGGCTTTAGCGCGACGGGAGCATTATAGAAGGAAAAAACCTTGCCATCCGAAGTGGACTTGAGTAACATGCTAACACCAGTTTTTAAGTGATGTTTTTCGGCAGCGACGTTACGTAATTTGCCACCAGGAGAGGATTCTGCTTCAAATACTAATACTTTATGTCCTTGACTCTTGGCAGACTCAATTGCAGGAACGCCACCAATCCCACCTCCAATAACAATTGTAACTGGACTATTATTTAAAATTGATTTTTCCGTAGATTCTACTAAGGTTTTTTGAGAGGGGAGACCTAGTAATTGGTTAATATTTTCTGGCGTACTCATACTATATTAGTCTGTGTTACAATTCGCGCATTGTACGAGATGCATATAGGTCTCGTCAAGAGGAAGACATGAGCGAAGGTATGAAGCGGGTAGACGATCCTAGTGACCTGTATGCACAAGGGGCTGACCAGCCAAAGGGATCGCGCAAGGAGTATAAGCTGTATTTTGGCTTAACGCCAATTGAGTTAGACGAGATGGTACACGAGTTGCAGTCTATGAGAGTAGGACTGCAGGTAGATGTGGTATTTAATTTTTTTGGTGCTGTTGTGGTATGTACACAGCTAGAAGATTGAAGATAATGCAGGGGTGGAAAGAATCGGACTTTCGTCTTTGGTTTTGGAGACCAAGGTCCTACCACTGAACGACACCCCTAATACTTATCTCCTAGGGCATTATATATGGCAGTTAGTTCCCTGGCAATTTTGACGTCGTAATATTTGATTGTGATACAGCCTTTATAGTTTGAGTGTTTTCTCTGGGATGTGTGAGGCTTAAGATATGGCTTAATGAACTGGGTAAGGGGAACTTGAGTTATTTCTGACCAAAATCTCATGATTTGTTCCCGATCATGATATTCGTGCAGATGTACTGATACATGGAATTTAGTTTCATCGAGAGAGTATGAGTTGCGCAGTAATGCTAAAAAGGTTTTTATCATGACTGGGTCGGAGTTGGTAAATGCAATATGATTAATTTGTTTTGACCCTTCAGCCCAGTAAAGTAGTGAGCATAGAATTTTTGCTAGGTCTGGAGAAATTGCTGTGAGACTAGTCAGTTTTTCGGCAATTGTTTTGTAGTCAGCGTCTTGTTTTTGTCTTTTTTCTTTCCAGGTCTGCGACATTTTGTATCTATTTGATTCCTTGCGTTTAACCATTCGATCACTACCAGCTTGTGAGACTTCAATCTTACGTAGCCAGACAGAAGAAGTGCTTATCGCAATATTTAGTTCTTTGGCGACTTCTTTGATGGCATGCCCAGCTTGACGAAGAGTGATAGCTTTTTGTTTTAACTCTAAGTTATATGCCACAGTTTTATTATGACATTTGGTTTATATTCGGTCAATTATAGAACGGCGTGCTAGAGTAAAAAATTGGAAATGAAGGAAATGACCGGGGAAATTAGGGCGGAGATCGGAGACATACCCCCAGCAATAGGGAGGAGCATGAGGACTAAGATGATGGTCCCGTACTGTGCCATGATCTGGGCGTATTCCCGGTACAGCTCGGGAGAGAGGAGACCGCCCAAGATCTTTTCACCGTCCAAGGGGTAAACGGGAATGAGGTTGAATACCGCCAGGCTAATGTTGCCGATAATCAAATAACTGATGATGGTGCTAATCAGGGAGAGCGGGATAAAACGCAATACTATGCTTAGTATGACCGCCAAAATCAGATTGGAGGCTGGTCCAGCTAGGGCAATAAGCATAGAGTCGCGACGTGGGTTGCGCAGGTTGTAGGGGTCAAACGCGACTGGGCGTGCCCAGCCAAACCCAATAAAGATGATAGCCAGCGTCCCCAAGAGATCGAGGTGGGCGAGGGGGTTGAGGGTGAGGCGACCGTAGCTACGAGGGGTAGGATCGCCTAGTTTGTCGGCGGTATAGGCATGGGCAAATTCGTGGATTGTGAGGGCTACGACAAAGATCAAGGCTTTAATGACAAATTCCATAGAAGTGTAAGTATAGCATTGACATTGAGCGATTATATGTTATATTATGGGACATATGAAAAAACTAATGGCTCTGTTTGCGTTGTCATTTATATTTGCTGGTACCACCTATGCTCGAGAAGGTAATCTCGATCTAACGAGCAATGAAGTCTCTTGTAAAGGTATCTCGATTTATCAAGATGGCTACTACCGGGTGACCGGGCGCTGTGATGGACTAGTTTATCCTTATGAGACTACCTTTAATAAGTATGTCTTGTGGGGTAAAGCAGTAAACAATGGTGATGTGATCCGGATAGCCGAGATCGATAAAGGCTACTTTTCTGGCAATATCTCTAGTGCATTTGAAGGTGTCTATATCACAGCCGAGCAAAATAGCTTGGTTCGCAAAATGAGTGATAAACAGATAGTGGCAGGGAAAGTCGCGACTTTTAACTTTGATAAAAGCCAGGTGACATCTGCGCCTGTTGTAACTACAACCACAAATAATACTTCGACCAAGGCTACAACTACCTCGACTGTAGTAGCAGGTACAACTAGTACCGCTGGGGCAGTAGTTGGTAAGATCGTAACTTCGCTCCTCGTGGTAATACTAGTCATCGTAGGACTCGCAATCGGCGCCTCGCTACTATTCCGTAGCCGTGGCTCGGTGAGTGCGTAATTTGGTTTTTTGTGTTAAAATTTCAACCTATGGCAAACGCATGTGATTTGTGTGGTAAAAAAAGAGATGTAGGGCACAACGTGTCCCACGCCAAAAACCGCACCCAGAAGATCCGCAAACCCAATCTGCACGCCCACCGCATGCAAATTCCCGCTTCGCCTTTGGCTACGCAAGGGACAGGGGCAACCTCAATTCGCCTGAAACTTTGTACTAAATGCCTACGGAGCGTCAAGGCTACGTCAGCACCTCTAGTGCCAGTCG
>CAZBML010000076.1:0-4013 GCA_964493295.1 uncultured Pseudomonadales bacterium
AGTGGCCCGCATGACAGCTCCAACAAAGAAGCCGAGGGCGTTTTGTTTGCCGGCTTTGTAGTCGGCGACGACACCAGGGTTGTCCGCCAAGGTTTTCTCAATAATGGGCTTGAGGATGGCTTCGTCACTGATTTTGCTAGGTGATTTGCTAGCAAGTGATTTGAGATACTCTTCTGGCGTGACTTTTGCGTAGTCAATTTTTTTGTTCACTAGATCCTTGGCCACCTGGACTAGAGCTTTACTGTCAATTTTTTTCACTTGATCAA
This sequence comes from uncultured Pseudomonadales bacterium, assembly GCA_964493295.1. Taxonomy (GTDB): domain Bacteria; phylum Patescibacteriota; class Microgenomatia; order UBA1400; family UBA12108; genus CAJAUT01. The sequence continues at coordinate 267 of CAZBML010000076.1, forward strand.
GATAATCCATCATTTCCTGATTTGTGACTAATATTTTAGCCGCACTTTCCACAATACCAAGACTAATTAAATTGTCGATTTTAGTACTGGGTAGCTCGGGCAAGCGAGATTTGATTTGCTCTACCCACTCGCGTGAAATAACGAGCGGGGGGATATCGGGGTCGGGGAAATAGCGGTAGTCGGCCGCCTCTTCTTTGATGCGCTGTGAGACGGTGGTACCAGTATCGGCACGGTAACCCCGAGTTTCTTGGACAGGAGTCTCGCCTCTATCTAAGATCTCGCTATGGCGCGCATATTCGGTGGTTAATGCATTGGCGAAGTAACGGAATGAGTTGATATTTTTGACCTCGACCTTGTATGCCGGCAGTTTGTCGTAGGGAGAGAGTGAAATATTTGCCTCTAATCTCATGGACCCCTTTTCCATATCACAATCAGAAATACCAAGAGACCGAATGATATCGCGCACTTTTTTCAAAAATTCCTTGGCTTGCTCGGGACTATGGATATCTGGCTCAGTGACAATCTCGACCAGGGCGACAGAGGAGCGATTGTAGTCGATCAGGGATACCTGTTTGCCGTCCACGGTGGCATGGTGCATTTTGGCCGCGTCTTCTTCGAGATGGATGTGATTGAGTCTCACCTTTCCATAACTAGTATCGACATACCCACCCTGACAGAGAGGCTCGTCTTTTTGAGAGATTTGGTAGCCTTTGGGCAGATCGGGATAGAAGTAATGCTTGCGATCAAAGTGAGAAAATTCGGGTATTTCGCAGTGGAGTGCTAGGCCCAACAGAATTGTATCTTCGATGGCTTGTTTGTTGGGCACCGGCAAACCACCAGGCAGACCTAAACAAACTGGGCAGGTATAGATATTGGGTTCAGGTGCATGGAATGGATCGTTTTTGCAACCACAAAACATTTTTGATTTGGTTTTGAGTTCCACGTGGATTTCGGCACCACATATAAGGCGATAGGAGTTAGCAGATTGAAGAGTGGTCATATGGAATTTTCCCTCCAATTGGTTGATTGCTCGTAGGCATAGGCGAGATCAAAAATGGTCTGTTCGGCAAAGTTGTTGGCCATGAGTTGCATCCCGACTGGCAAGCCACCGAGTAAACCTACGGGGACATTTACCCCAGTGATGCCGGCCAAAGAGCTCCCTTCGAGGAGTAAATCGGAGAGCTCGCCAAACATGGATTGGTTGAGACTAGATCCCAGAGGCAGTGCTGTAGAGGGAGCGGTGGGAGCCAAAATAGCATCGACCTGAGTAAAGATACGATCAAAATCGCGCCGAAGGAGCATACGGACTTGTTGTGCCCGTTTGTAGTAGGCATCGTAGTAACCAGAGGACAAGGCATAACTGCCTAACATAATGCGACGCTTGGCTTCGGCCCCAAATACTTCTCGACCATTGCCGTAGCGGACGCCGTCAAAACGAGAGAGATTGGAGGAGACACCAGCTCTTTGGATGATAGTGTAGTCGGCGATCGAGTATTTTGGATCGAGCATCGAGATCTCGACTAGAGTGGCACCAAGTTTCTCTAGTTGCTTGGCGGAGCTCATGACCATCTCATTTATCCCAGCCTGAGTATCTTTGTGAAAGTATTCCTTTGGTAGACCGATTCGCTTACCTTTAATATCACTAGTAATCGAGGATAAATAATCGGGAACTGGGAGATCGGGAGTCGTGGCATCAAACTCGTCATGGCCGGCAATGACGCCTAGAATGAGGGCAGAATCTTTGACGGTCTTGGTAAGAGGGCCTGGAGAGTCGAGTGAGGCCTCCATAGCCACAACCCCGTAGCGACTGACGCGGCCATAGGTAGGCTTGAAGCCGATGACTCCACACCAGCTGGCTGGCTGGCGGATACTCCCTGCAGTCTCTGATCCTATGGCGCCAATCACCTCGTTGGCTGATACAGCGGCGGCAGAACCACCGGATGAGCCGCCAGGAAGCTTGGAGTGATCCCATGGGTTGTGAGTCGGGCCATAATCGGAAGTTTCGGTGCTAGAGCCGTGCGCCCAAGCGTCCATGTTGTTTTTGCCGATGATCACAGCACCGGCCTCTCTGAGTTTTTTTACTACCGTTGCATCGAATTGCGGGATAAAATTGTCTAAAACTTTGGAACTGGCGGTAGTACGCTGATTTTTGGTCAAAAAATTGTCTTTGAGGGAGATGGGGATACCAAGGAGTGGCGTAGATGCAAGGTCGGGGGAACTAGAAGAGAGGATGTTATCGGCGATTTTGGCGGAGTCCATGGCATCGTCCGCCAAGACTGTAGTAAAAGCATGGAGATCGGACTCTTGCTTCTCGATAGACGTGAGACATGCACTAGTCAACTCAACTGAGGAAAACTGCTTTTTTGCTAAACCAGCTTTGGCCTCGAGGATGGTGAGCTGAGATAAGTCGCTCATGATTGATCCTCCAAGACGCCTTTTACCATCACATAACCATTATGCTTTGCGGGAGCGGTACGAAGAGCTTCTTCTTGAGAGAATGATGGTTTGATGATATCTTCGCGCATGACATTTTGGAGGTTGCCAGGGTGGGATAAAGGCGGGACACTGGTCAAATCTAGTTCGTCAAAGACCTCGATGGCTTTTAGGGCTTCGTCTAGCTGGCCGTGGATCGAAGTTTTTTCTTCATCTGTGAGCGTAAGTTTGGTCATTTTGACCAGTTTGGCGAAGGTATTATCAGAGATACTAGTGTTATTTTTCATTGATGATTAGTTTAGCAGATCTTGAAGAAAGTGTCAGTCAGTTGTATATCTTTTTCTGTTGATTGTATTCTGCCATTCTTCGTCCTAGTGCTGCTGTATCTGTAAGTGCTGCTAGTGCAAAGTATCCTGGGTTAGCGGCAAAGCCAAGTCCCAAAAATGCTACTGTGAGGACGACAAGAACTTTATCAAAGTTACTCCATTTTGGATCATGTTCGGGGTTAGAACTATCGTATTTAATCATATAAGCAGTATTGTATCGTATTTCGTCAAGCATTACCCTCTAGTGCTTTGATGCGCTCGGCGATGGGAGGATGGGTACTAAACATCTTGGCCATCCAAGAGCCGTGGGTCTCTGATGTAACTGGATCGTCGATGTAGAGATGAGCGGTCGCCGTATTGGCGGATTCGAGCTGGATACTCTCGTTGGCGGCGATCTTTTTCAGGGCACCGATTAAGCCGGATGGCTGGCGGGTCAAGTGGGCGGCACTAGCGTCGGCATAAAACTCGCGCCGGCGTGAGATAGCCAGCTGGATGAGCTGAGCGATGATAGGTGCCAAGATAATAAAGACTAGACCAATCGCCATAATGATTGCATTCCCTTTACTATCACTATCTCTGTCTCCACCACGGTGCCAGCTGAGGCGCCATGACCAGTTGAGAATCATGGCAATACTACCTACCAGGATGGCGACGATGGTCATGAGGCGAGTGTCGTAGTTTTTGATATGACTGAGCTCGTGGGCGATGACGCCCTCTAGCTCGGTACGAGTCAGGGTATCTAGTAGTCCCTGGGTGACCGCGATGGCCCCGTGATCTGGGTCGCGACCGGTAGCAAAAGCGTTTAGGGCTGGACTATCGATTACGTATGTTTTGGGTTTGGGGATGCGAGCAACTGAAGCCAAGTTCTCTACAATGTTGGCATAGATAGGATGGGTTTTGTGCGTGACTGGGCGTGCCCCAGCCAAAGAGAGTGCGATCGTGTCCGAGTTGTAGTAACTGATCCAAGAGCCGACCCCAGAGATGAGCA